>JBDSTZ010000160.1:0-8115 GCA_039927975.1 Massilia sp.
CCGCCGCACCATGCTGCCGCACTTTTACGCTGTAAGAACCTTGACCGACCACAGGACCGCCAGAACGCATCGATGACAAGAAAACTGCCCAAGGCCAGCCCGCCGCCCGAAATCGACTGGAACCTGATCCGCGCCTTTTTGGCCGTGGTCGACACTGGCTCGCTGACATCGGCGGCGGGCCTGTTCGGCGCCAGCCAGCCGACCCTGAGCCGCAAAATCGACGAGATGGAATCGTGCGTCGGCACTTCCCTGTTCGAGCGCGCCGCGCGCGGCTTGCGGCTGACCGAGGCGGGCGAAGCGCTGGTCGAGCCGGCGCGCCAGATGAAGCAGGCGGCGCAGGCGCTGTCGCTCGCCGCGCTGGGCCAGACGCAGCAACTGGGCGGCTCGGTGCGGCTGACCGCCAGCGAAATGACGGCCGCCTATCTGCTGCCCGACACCATCGCCAAACTACGCTTGAGCAACCCGGAAATCCAGATCGAAGTGGTGGTCTCGAACCACCTGGAGAACCTGCTCGAGCGCCAGGCCGACATCGCCCTGCGCCACACGCGTCCGACCCAGAGCGGCCTGATTGCGCGCCGCATCGGCGAACTGGAGATCGGCGCGTTCGCCCACCGCGACTACGTGGCCAAGGTCGGCGGCACGGTCGACCGCACCCGGCTGGCCTCCTATCAGTGGATCGGCTACGACAGCTCGGACGCGCTGTTGCGCGGCTTTCGCGATGTCGGCATGCCGGTCGACCGCAGCTTCTTCTCGATCCGCTGCGACAACCACATCACCGGCTGGCAACTGGCATTGGCCGGCGCCGGCATCTGCTTCGCGCCCTGCATCATCGGCGCGCGCTTTCCCGAGATGCAGATGGTGATGCCGGTGTCGTGGGTGCCGTCGATGCCGCTCTGGCTCACCGCCCACCGCGAACTGCGCGACAGCCGCCGCATCAAGCTGGTGTTCGACGTGCTGGCCGAAGGCCTGCTCGACGTCATCGGCAACGCGCCCGACGAGGCCAGGGGCGGCTTGACGAGCGCGTACGCGAGCAGCTGAACGATCTATTCGCCCGGGCCACGGCCCGCGCAAGCGACATCGCACGCCGCCAGCTCGGCGCCGCGCTTTCTGACCCACACCGTGGCGACGCCATCGCGGTCGCTGTCGAAGTGCAGTTCATACATCAGCTCCGCCTTGCCTGCGGGCGCCCCCGTCCCCACCGCGCTCAGGCTGAACGGATAGGAACGCATCGGCGCGCACGCGCTGTTGCCGGCCAATAGCAGGCGGGCGCGGGCCAGCAAGGGCGCGGCCTGTTCAAGCAAGGGGATCAGGTCGACATCGGCCATCGGCGCGAGCATGCGCACCGCCGACGGCGAAGCCGCGCAGCCGGCGCTGCGCGTCAGCCAGGCCAGCTGGCGCGTCCCGGTCAAACGCCAGCCGCGTGCGCCGCCCCAGGCGCCGTCGCGCGCGAAGCGCTGCTGCTCGCCGTGGCACAGCGCGCCGAGTCCGCGCCGCCCCGCCAACTCGACCAGCGCGGTCGCGCCGCGCCCGTCGGCCGCCTGGGCGACGCGCGGCGCCGGCAGATCGGCAAACGCCTGCCGGTAATACTGTGCGAAGCCGGCGGCCGGATCGGGCGCCGGCGCCGCCGCCATCGCTTCGCCGGCGCCCAGCGCCAGCCATAACATCACTCGCATTTCCCGCCCTTCTCCCGTCCTCAATGTGCATATTGCCAACGTGCATCTGTTGCATGAAACAAATTTGGCAATTTGGACCACAGATATTACTTTTGAGCAATCCTCAATATTAGTAGCTTACGGCCCAAGGTATGCAATGTTATTTTTGTGATAACGCGATCAGGCCTGCGCCGGTCGATGTGGCTGCATCGCCGTAAGCGTCACGACGCCCACTTTGCAGCGATGTCGAACGCGACTCGTCCGAATAAAAAAACGAACTATACGACGTTACGTGCCATTACCTGGAAAAAAATAATGCCAACACTGCCTATCGACGAGGCCTCGGCCGCCGTCCCCACTTCCCCCGACGCCGCCCCCACCTTGCGCCATGATGTCGCGGTGGTCGGCATCGGTTGCCGCTTCCCCGGCCACGCTGACGATCCGCACTCGCTGTGGCGCAACCTGCTGGCCGGCGCCGACAGCGTCGGCGAGGTGCCGACTTCGCGCTGGAACGCCGACGCCCACTTCCATCCCAAGCGCGGCACCGCCGGCAAGTCGGCCAGCAAATGGGGCGGCTTCGTCGACGCCATCGACGGCTTCGACGCCGAATTCTTCGGCATCTCGCCGCGCGAGGCGGGCCTGATGGATCCGCAGCAGCGCATGCTGCTCGAAGTGTGCTGGCAGGCGCTCGAAGACGGCGGCCAGCGTCCCTCGCAATTGCGCGGCGCGGCGGTCGGGGTCTACATGGGCGGCTTCACGCTCGACTACATGCTCATGCAGATGGGCGGCGTCGAGCACCGCTCGGTCGAGGCGCACACCGCCACCGGCTCCGTGATGACGATGCTGGCCAACCGGCTGTCCTACGTGTTCGGCTTCCAGGGGCCCAGCATGGCGATCGACACGGCCTGCTCGTCCTCGCTGGTGGCGATCCACCTGGCCTGCCAGAGCCTGGCGCGCGGCGAATCGACGCTGGCGCTGGCCGGCGGCGTCAACGCCCTGCTCGGGCCCAGCTACACGATCGCCGAATCGCGCGCCGGCATGCTCTCGCCGACCGGCCGCTCGCGCGCCTTCGATTCGCGCGCCGATGGCTACGTGCGCGGCGAAGGCGCCGGTATCGTCGTGCTCAAGCGGCTCGCCGACGCGCTCGCCGACGGCGACCATATCTATTCGGTGATCCGCGCCTCGGCGGTAAACCAGGACGGCGACAGCGACGGCCTGACAGTGCCGAGCGGCGACGCCCAGCGCGCCGTGATCGCCAGCGCCTGCGCCGCCGCCGGCGTGGCGCCGTCGGCCATCGCCTACGTCGAAGCGCACGGCACCGGCACCCCGGTGGGCGACCCGATCGAAGCCAACGCCATCGGCGCCATGATGGGCCAGGGCCGCGCCGCCGGCCAGCCATGCCTGCTCGGCTCCATCAAGACCAATATCGGCCACACCGAGGCGGCCGCCGGCGTCGCCGGCCTGATCAAGGCCTCGCTGGTGCTGCGCCACGGCGTGGTGCCGCCCCATCTGCACTTCGTCAAGCGCAATCCGAAGATCGACCTAAACGCGCTGAACCTGGCCATTCCGCTGGCGGCCACCGCGCTGCCGGGCGCGGCGGGCGGCGCGCTGGCGGCGGTCAATTCGTTTGGCTTCGGCGGCACCAACGCGCACGCAATCCTGGCCAGCGCGCCAGCCGTCGCGGCAGTGCCGGACAGCGGCGGCGCCGCCACCTACCTGCTGCCGCTGTCGGCGCGCCATCCCGACGCGCTGCGCGCGCTCGGCACCGCCTACGCCAAGGCCCTGTCCGAGGGCGGCTCGCTGGCCGCCGTGCCGCTGCGCGACATCAGCTGGAACGCCGCCACCCGGCGCGACCACCACCAGCACCGCGCCTGCGTCAGCGGCGCCAGCCGCGACGCCCTGATCGAAGCGCTCTACACCTTGCAGCCCGAGGCGCCCGGCGCCACCGCGCCGACCGCCGGCAGCGTGTTCGTTTTCTCCGGCATGGGCCCGCAGTGGTGGGGCATGGGGCGCCAGTTGTACCACGGCGAACCGGTGTTTCGCGCCATGGCCGAGCGCTGCGCGGCACTGTTCGACGCAATGGCCGGCGGCTCGATCCTGGCCCAGCTGCTCGCCCCCGAAACCGAGTCGCGCATGGCCGACACCGACATCGCCCAGCCGGCCAACTTCATCCTGCAGGTGGCGCTGGCCGAGCTGCTCGGCGCCTGGGGCGTGCGTCCCGCCGCGATCATCGGCCACAGCGCGGGCGAGCCGGCCGCCGCCTATGTGGCCGGCTGCCTCAGCCTGGAAGACGCGGTGTGCGTCATCTACCACCGCAGCCACTTGCAGCACCTGACCGCCGGCCAGGGCAAGATGCTGGCGATCGGCCTGGCCGAGCGCGACGCCGTCGCCGAGTTGCTTGCGCTGGGCGACGCCAGCCTGTCGCTGGCGGCCATCAACAGCCCGACCCAGGTCACCGTGGCCGGCTCCACCGAGGGCATCGAGCGGCTGCGCCTGGCGCTCGACGCGCGCGGCATCTTCGCCCGCGCGCTCAAGGTGCAGGTGCCGTTCCACAGCATTTACATGGAGCCGCTCGAACAGGCGGTCCTGGCCGCGCTGGCCGGCATCAGCCCGATGGCGCCGCTGATTCCGCTGTACTCGACCGTCACCGGCACGCTGGTCGACGGCGCCGTGCACGACGCCGACTACTGGTACCAGAACATCCGCCGCCCGGTGTGCTTCGCCGACGCGGTGGTCGCCGCCTTCGACAAGGGCTACCGCCGCTTTGTCGAAATCTCGCCGCATCCGGTGCTGAGCGGCGCGATCAAGGAAAGCGCGATCATGCGCGCCATCAGCGTCGACGTCGTCGCCACCCTGCACCGCGAACGCGCCGAACTGGCGCAACTGCGCGCTGCCGCCGCCGCGCTCTACAGCCTGGGCCTCGAGATCGACTGGCACGCCCTGCTCGAAAAGGGCAACACGGTGCCGCTGCCGACCTACCGCTGGCGCCACGAGCGCCACTGGTTCGAGACCGAGGCGTCGAGCGCCAGCCGCAGCGCGGCGCCGCTGCATCCGATCGTCGCCAGGCGCATCGACGCCGAGGTGCCGACCTGGGAAGTCGACCTCGACCGCCCCTCGCTGGCCTTCCTGCAGGACCACTGCATCCAGGGCACGGTGGTGTTCCCCGGCGCCGGCTATGTGGAAATGGCCGCCTTCGCCGCCCGCAGCCTGCTCGGCGACCTGGCCTCGATCAGCATGACCAACATCGAGTTCCGGCGCGCGCTGTATGTATCGGCCGACCAGCCGGTGGTGCTGCGCATCAGTATCGATCCGGACAGCTACGCCTTCCGCGTCGCCAGCCGCGCCTACAACGAAGCCGGCGCCCAATGGCAGCTGCACTGCAGCGGCCAGCTGGCCACCGGCAGCCGCGCGGTCGGCGCCCCGGTCTCGCTGGCCGAGATCGAAGCGCGCTGCCCGACCCTGATCCCGGCGGCCGATTGCTACCGCCATTTCGAGCGGCTCGGGCTGGAATACGGCCCGCTGTTCCGCGGCATCGGCCAGTTGCGCCAGGGCGCCGAGGAAGCGCTGGCCCGCATCGTCATGCCGGCCAGCCTGATCGACGAGATGCCGCAATTCGGCATCCACCCGGTCGCACTCGACCTGTGCTTCCAGACCCTGGCGGCGGCCCTGCCGTTCGACGGCGACGCCGCGCGCGTCTACATGCCGGTGGCGGTCAGCCAAGGCCGCATGCTGGCGCCGATGCCGCGTCAGATGTGGGTGCACGCGACAATCTCGCAGCGCGACGAACACGGCATGGTCGGCAACATCCGCATGTATGACGACGCCGGCCGCCTGCTGATCGAAATTCTCGCATGCCGCGCGCGGGCGCTGGGCGCCGCCACCAGTTTCGCGATCACGCCGCAAAAGCTGTTCGAGCCGACCTGGGTCGCCAGCGCGGCGCCGGTGCCGGCGACGGCGGCGCCGGGTTGCTGGTATCTGTACGGCGGCGAACCGGCATTCGCGCGCGCGGTCGCCGCCGCCCTGACCCAGCGCGGCCACAGCGCGCTGCTGCTGCCGGCCGATGCCGCCAGCGGCACCCGCCCGACCTTCGACAGCAGCCGGGTCGAAAGCTGGCTCGGACGCATCGGCCAGACCCCGCCGGGCCAGGAATTGAAAGGCGTGATCCATCTGGACCTGTGCCGCCCGCTGTCGACGGCTGGAAGCGGTCAGCCGCTCGAACATCACATTGAACAGCAGATCGAGCGCGGCTGCATCACCACCCTGAACCTGACGAAAGCGCTGGTGGCGCTCGGCGCGGCCAACAAGCCGCGCCTGTGGATTGCCACCCGCGCCGCCCAGCACGTGCGCGCCGGCGACCGCCCCGATCCTTTCCGCGCCGCCCTGTGGGGCATGGCGCGGGTGCTCGGCCACGGCGAACACATCGACCTGTGGGGCGGCATCGTCGACCTCGCGGCCGAATCCGACGCCGGCGACGCCGCCCTGATTGCCGATGAATGCCTGAAGGCCGACCGCGAAGACCAGATTGCCTGGCGCGCCGGCCA
The DNA here is from genome assembly GCA_039927975.1 of Massilia sp. GTDB lineage: Bacteria > Pseudomonadota > Gammaproteobacteria > Burkholderiales > Burkholderiaceae_D > JBDSTZ01. Next base: position 6,194 of record JBDSTZ010000160.1, read on the forward strand.
GCGCTATGTGATGCGGTTGGCCGAATGCGCCGACAGCGTGCGCCTGCCCGCCGCGCCGCGCCTGCGCGAGGACGCCACCTACCTGGTCACCGGCGGGCTTGGCGCGCTGGGCCTGGAAGTGAGCCGCTGGATGGTTCGGCGCGGCGCCCGCCATTTGGTGCTGATCGGCCGCGAAGGTTTGCCGCCGCGCCCAAGCTGGTCGGCCCTGCCGGCCAGCCACCCGAGCTTTCAACGGGTGGCGCGCGTGCGCGAACTCGAACACATGGGCGCCACCGTCACTGTCGAAGCGATGGACATCGCCGACCGCAGCGCGCTCGATTCACTGCTCGCGCGCATCGAAAACGAAGCGCGCCCGCCGGTGCGCGGGGTGATCCATTCGGCCGGGGTGGCCCATCCGCGTCTGATCAGCCAGATCGGCAACGAGGAATTTTCCGCCGGCCTGCCGGCCAAGGTGCAGGGCGCCTGGCACCTGCACTGCGCGCTCGAACACACGCCGCTCGACTTCTTCGTGATGTTCTCCTCGATCGCCTCGCTGGTGATTTCAATGGGCCAGGCCAGCTACGCCGCCGCCAACAGCTTCCTCGACCAGCTGGCCCACCGCCGCCGCGCCGACGGCCTGCCGGCGCTGTCGGTCAACTGGGGGCCGTGGGGCGACGTCGGCATGGCGACCCAGCTCGACCTGCTGAGCTTTTTCCACAACCGCGGCTTTTATCCGATGACTGCCGAACAGGGCTGCGACGCGCTCGGCACGCTGCTCGGCGGCCAGGTCGGCCAGGCCATCGTGCTGGGGGCCAAATGGTCGCTGCTCGGCGCCACCAGCCCGCTCGGCATCGCCGCGCCGCTGCTGGAAGACCTGATCGCCGCCGAACACGCGCAGGAGGGCAATGCGGTCGCGCACGACACCGGCGCCGGCCAGTGCGTGCTGGCCGCGCTGGCCGCCTGCGCCGACGACGCTTCGCGCCTGGCGCTGATCGCCATCCATGTGCGCGAGCTGGCCTGCCGCGTGCTGCGGATCGACGCCAGCCGCCTGGGCCTGGACGACAACATCAGCAACCGCGGGCTCGATTCGATGATGGCGATCGAACTGAAAAACCGCATCGAACAGTCGCTCAAGGCCAGCGTCGCCATCGTCGACCTGCTGCGCGGGATGAGTCCGACCGAGGTCGCGCAAGCCTTGCTGCTCCAGCTCGACGCCCAGCAGGTGCTCACCCACGATGCCGCGCTGGCCGACATCATCGCCGCGCTCGACCAACTGGGCGACGCCGAACGCGAAGCCCTGCTCACCGATAACTCCAACCGGGTACCCTGACATGAACGACAATCTCGCCTCCAAACTGCGCGCCCTCAGTCCCGAACAGCTGGACAAACTCAAGCGCGCCATGGCCGACCGTCCGGCGCCGGCGGCAGGCATGAGCCGCCAGCCGCAATCGCGCAGCGCGCTGTCGGCCGCCCAGCTGCGCCTGTGGCTGATGTCGCAGGTCGACGGCGCCAGCAGCGCCTACAATATTCCCGGCGTGTTCCGCGTCGACGGCGCGCTCGACCCGGCGCTCTTGCGCGGCGCCCTGCGCACGCTGCAGGCGCGCCATGAAATACTGCGCACCAGCTTCGACGTCGACCAGGACAAGCAGCCGTACCAAAGCATCGACGCGACCGCCGCCATCGATTTCAACGCGCTGCCGGCCGACGGCCGCAGCGTCGATGAACTGGCGCGCGAGGTGATGCTGGCGCCATTCGACCTGCGCACCGGTCCCCTGTGGCGCGCGCGCCTGGTCACGCTGGGCGAGCGCGAGCACGTGCTGATCTTCAGCTTCCACCACATCGTGTTCGACGGCTGGTCGCTCGGCGTGTTCGCGCGCGAATTATTCGCGCTGTATGGCGACGGCAAAGGGCGCCACCCAGGCATGCCGATGCCCGCGCACCAG
>JBDSTZ010000161.1:0-8910 GCA_039927975.1 Massilia sp.
GGTTGTGCAGTGAAGCAAAAAAAATAGATTTTGACCGAAGCAAGAAAGCGCACCGGACAGTGAAGCTAGAAACAGACCGGACAGTGAAGCCAAAAGCGAGAATTTGACAACGAAGCTAAACACCGACCGGACAGTGAAGCAAAAAGCCAGATGTTGACAACCGAGCAGCTGCAACGGGCAACGGGGCAGCACCTACCCAGGCAGGCGCTTACTCGAACTCGTCAATATCGCCCTTGATGGCGGCGCGTACCGCCTTGTGCGAAAAACCGCGCTGCATCAGGAAGCGCACCTGCTTGACCCGCTCGGCGGCGTCGGCCGCGACGACGCCGAACTTACGCTGCCAGACCTGGCGCGCCCGCTCGCCCTCGCTGTCGGCCAGACTGCTCTTGAGCTCGGCCAGCGGCTCGCCACCGACGCCATGGCTTTGCAGCTCGGCGACAATCCGGCTGTTGCCATAGCGCGCCGCACGGCGGTGAATCAAGGACTCGGAAAAGCGCTCCTGCGACAGCCAGTTGTTCTTTTCCAAAAAATCGAGCAGGGCGCCGACATCCTCGCCCTCCTCCGCGTAGCGGGCCAGCTTGCGTCCCAGTTCGAGCCGGCTGTGCTCGCGCATCGACAGAAAACGCAGGGCGCGCGCCTTGAGGCTGAGCGGCGGCGCGGCCATCGTCGGGCGCGGCCGATTACTCGGCGACGGCCTTCAGCTTGGGCGCCGGCTTGGCAGCTTCTTCACCTGCCACCGGCGGCAGCTCGCGCACGCCAAGCGCCACGCGCACCTTGTTTTCAATCTCGCGCGCCAGCGCCGGACGCTCAAGCAGGAACAGGCGGGCGTTGTCCTTGCCCTGGCCGATGCGTTCGCCGTTGTAGCTGTACCAGGAACCGGACTTCTCGACGATCTTGTTGTCGGCGCCCAGGTCGAGGATTTCGCCTTCGCGCGAGGTGCCGGCGCCGTACAGGATGTCGAAGTGGGCTTCCTTGAACGGCGGCGCGATCTTGTTCTTGACGACCTTGACCTTGGTTTCGTTGCCGATGACTTCGTCGCCCGACTTGATCGAGCCGGTGCGGCGGATGTCCAGCCGCACCGAGGCGTAGAACTTGAGCGCGTTGCCGCCGGTGGTCGTTTCCGGGCTGCCGAACATGACGCCGATCTTCATGCGGATCTGGTTGATGAAGATGACCAGGGTGTTGGTGCGGTTGATCGAGCCGGTGAGTTTGCGCAGCGCTTGCGACATCAGGCGCGCCTGCAGGCCGGGCAACGAGTCGCCCATGTCGCCTTCGATCTCGGCGCGCGGGGTGAGCGCGGCGACCGAGTCGATGACGATCAGGTCGACGCTGCCCGAACGGACCAGCGCGTCGGTGATTTCAAGCGCCTGCTCGCCGGTGTCGGGCTGCGAAATGAGCAGCTCGGACAGGTTGATGCCGAGCTTTTGCGCGTAGCCGACGTCGAGCGCGTGCTCGGCGTCGATGAAGGCGCAGGTGCCGCCGAGCTTTTGCATCTGGGCGATGGTTTGCAGCGTGAGGGTGGTCTTGCCCGACGATTCAGGGCCGTAGATCTCGACCACGCGGCCGCGCGGCAGGCCGCCCACGCCGAGCGCGATGTCGAGGCCGAGCGAGCCGGTCGAGACGACCTGCACGTCTTCGACCGGGGCGTTGGCGTCCATCCGCATGACGGAGCCCTTGCCGAACTGCTTTTCAATCTGCGCCAGGGCGGCGGCCAGCGCCTTGCCCTTTTCCGCCGCGTTCAGTGCGTTTTTCTTGTCGTCCATATCTTCTTTCAATCTAAAAAGGGGGCCGAACAGCTCGGGCCGGCGCGGATCACAAACAACACTGTATAAAAAAACAGTGGTCTTGGCAAGCGCTACTTGCGCGTGCGCGCAAAAAAATCAAAACGGCGGTTTTGTCCGGCAAAGGCTGGCAATGTTGCGGCATATGAAACACAATAGCCGTGTTCCATTATTTGATCGACCGCCATGCGTATTTTACTAGCCGAAGATGATAGCGTGCTCGCCGACGGGCTGACGCGCTCGCTGCGTCAATCGGGCTACGCGATCGATTACGTGCAGACCGGACCCGAGGCCGACACCGCCCTCTCGACCCAGGAATTCGACCTCTTGATCCTCGACCTGGGCTTGCCGCGCATGCCCGGCCTCGAAGTGCTGCGCCGCCTGCGCGCGCGCGGCTCGCTGCTGCCGGTGCTGATCCTCACCGCCGCCGATTCGATCGAGCAGCGCGTCAACGGCCTCGATCTGGGCGCCGACGACTACATGGCTAAGCCGTTCGCCCTGTCCGAGCTGGAGGCGCGGGTGCGCGCGCTGACCCGGCGCGGCGCCGGCGGCGGGCCCACCGTGGTGCGCCACGGCCCGCTGGTGTACGACCAGGTCGGCCGCAGCGCCTACATCCACGAGCAGATGCTCGACCTGTCGGCGCGCGAACTGGGCCTGCTTGAAATCCTCTTGGCGCGCACCGGGCGGCTGGTGTCGAAGGAGCAGCTGGTCGACCATCTGTGCGAGTGGGGCGAGGAAGTGTCGAACAACGCCATCGAAGTGTATGTGCACCGGCTGCGCAAGAAGATCGAAGTGGGCGGGGTGCGCATCGCCACCGTGCGCGGCCTGGGTTACTGCCTGGAAAAATATACGGAAGCGCGCGTGCCGCTGGACGCCGGCGACATCGGCAAGTGAAGCCGCATGTAGCGCCAGCAGACGAACTGGCCGAAGACGACTGGTACGAGCCGCCCACCAGCGAGCACGATGAAACCATCCAGCACTCGCTGTTCGGCGAGATCCTCGACTGGATGCTGGCGCCGCTGCTGCTGCTGTGGCCAATGAGTATCGCGATCACCTACCTGGTCGCCAAGTCGATCGCCAACCAGCCGTTCGACCACGCGCTGGAGGACAGCGTGACGGTGCTCGGCCAGCAAATCCAGGAAGTCGACGGCAAGCTCGGTTGGCGCCTGCCCGGCAGCGCGCGCGACATCCTGCGCGCCGACGACGTCGACAGCGTCTACTTCCAGGTCATCGGCCCGCGCGCCGAATTCGTCGACGGCGACCGCGAACTGCCGCTGCCGGGCGACGAGGAGCGCTACCGGCGCGGACGGGTCCACTTCCGCAACGACAGCATGCACGGCACGCCGGTGCGGATCGCTTTTTCATACGTCAACCTGCGCCCGCTGGCGGCGCGCGGCGACGAGCCGGTCACCGCGCTGGTGCAGGTGGCCGAGACGCTGGAAAAACGCGCCCAGCTGGCCAACGAAATCATCAAGGGTGTGATCCTGCCCCAGTTCATCATCCTGCCGATCGTGCTGGCGCTGGTCTGGTTCGCGCTGGCGCGCGGGCTGTCGCCGCTGGCCCAGCTGCAGGAGCGCATCCGCGCGCGTCCGCCCGACGATCTCTCGCCGATCGATGTGCGCCAGGTGCCCGAGGAAATCTCGCCGCTGGTCGGCTCGCTCAACGACATGCTCGAACGCCTGTCGCAAACGATCGAGATGCAAAAGCGCTTCATCGCCGACGCCGCGCACCAGATGAAGACGCCGCTGGCGGGCATGCGCATGCAGTCCGAACTGGCGCTGCGCCAGCTCGACCCGGATGAAATCCACCGCTCGCTCGAACAGCTGGCCAAGAGTTCGGAATCGGCCACCCGGCTGGTCAACCAGCTGCTGGCGCTGGCGCGCGCGGAAAACCGGCCGCACGCCGGCGCCGACCACGAACAGCTCGACCTGGCGGCGCTGGCGCGCGCCACTGTGCAGGACTGGGTCGGCGCCTCGTTCGCCGCCCGGATCGATCTCGGCTTCGAGCAGCCGCGCCACCCGATCACGATCGCCGGCAATCCGGTGATGCTGCGCGAGCTGCTGTCGAACCTGATCGACAACGCGCTGCGCTACACCCCGGCCGGCGGCAGCGTCACGGTGAGGGTGCGCGGCGACGGCGCCGACGCCGTGCTGGAGGTCGAGGACACCGGACCGGGTATCGCACCGGCCGAACGCGGCCACGTGTTCGAGCGCTTCTACCGCATCCTCGGCAGCGGCGCCCAGGGCAGCGGCCTGGGACTGGCGATCGTGCGCGAGATCGCCCAGCAGCACGGCGCCGAAATCGACATCTTCAACAACCCGCGCAGCTACCTGAAGAAATTCCCCGGCTGTCTGTTCCGCCTGTCGTTTCCGCCGCCGGCCGCGCCGGGCGACGCCGAGTGAACGACATGCCGATCAACGAGACCCCGATGACCGACACCAGCAACGACCACCGCGCGCGCGCGCCGGATTTTGCGCCCGATTCCGCAGCCGATTCAGCAGCCGGCCGCGCGCCGGCCGACGACGGCAAGGCCGGCGCACGCCGCGCCGCGCTGCTGGCGGCGCGCGCCCGCCACTGGGAGCGCACCCGCCGCCTGACCGCCGTGCTGCTCACGCTGTGGCTGGTGACCACCTTCGGCACCGCCTACCACGCGCGCGCGCTGGCAACCCTGTCGCTGTTCGGCTGGCCGCTGTCGTTCTACTTCGCCGCCCAGGGCGCCTCGCTGATCTACCTGACCATCATCGGCGCCTACGCCTTCTGCATGCGGCGCATCGACCGCCGCTACCACCGCCAGCTGATGGAGCTCGCATGAAGCGCGCCAGCCCCTACTTCCGCCGCCTGAGCAAATACTACCTGTGGTTTTCGGCCTGCTTTGCCGGCTTCCTGATCGCCCTGACGATGCTCGAGCAGGAAGGCATGCCGCGCATCTGGATCGGCTACCTGTTCATGTTCGCCGCCATCGTGCTGTACGCCGGCATCGGCGTCATGAGCCGCACCTCGAACGTGACCGAATACTACGTCGCCGGACGGCGCGTGCCGGCCATGTTCAACGGCATGGCCACCGCCGCCGACTGGATCTCGGCGGCCAGCTTCATCAGCCTGACCGGCAGCCTGTACCTGCGCGGCTTCGACGGCCTCGCCTACATCATGGGCTGGACCGGTGGCTACTGCCTGGTGGTGCTGCTGATCGCGCCCTATCTGCGCAAGTTCGCCCAATTCACCATCCCCGACTTCCTCGCCGCGCGCTACGGCGGCGGCGCGGCCGGACGCGGCGCGCCGGTTCGCCTGATCGCCGTCGGCGCCACCATGATCGTCTCGTTCACCTACGTGGTGGCGCAGATCTACGCGGTCGGCTTGATCGCCTCGCGCTTTACCGGCGTCGATTTCTCGGTCGGCATCTTCCTCGGCCTGGCCAGCATCCTGGTCTGCTCCTTCCTGGGCGGCATGCGCGCCATCACCTGGACCCAGGTCGCGCAGTACATCATCATCCTGGTCGCCTTCCTGATCCCGACCATGTGGCTGTCGTACAAGCACGCCGACAACCCGCTGCCGCAGGTGGCCTACGGCTCGGTGCTGCCGAAGCTGGCGCAGCGCGAAGTGCAACTGGCGGCCGACCCCGGCGAAGCCGAGGTACGGGCGATCTTCACGCGCCGCGCCTGGGTCTACGCCGCGCGCCTGAAAGCGCTGCCCGGCTCGTGGGACGAGGGGCGCCAGGAGCTGCAGGAAAAACTCGACCTGCTACGCCTTCGCAACGCCTCGCTGGCCGACATCCGCGGCGCCGAGCGCCAGCTGATCGCCTATCCGAAAACCGCCGAGGAAGCGCTCAAGGTGTGGGGCGAGGCGATGCGGGCCAACCAGGCGCGCGCCCGTCCGCCCGAGGCCCACGCGCTGCCCTTCCCCGGCGCCACCCAGGCCGAGTCCGACGAGCGGCGCAACAACTTCCTGGCGCTGGTGTTCTGCCTGATGCTCGGCACCGCCGCCCTGCCGCACATCCTGATGCGCTCCTACACCACGCCGTCGGTCGACGAGACCCGCGTCTCGGTGTGCTGGACCCTGTTCTTCATCCTGCTGATCTACCTGACCATCCCGGCGCTGGCGGTGCTGATCAAGTACGACATCTACACCCACCTGGTCGGCAGCGACTTCGCCCACCTGCCCAACTGGATCGCCTACTGGGCCAATGTCGACAAGGTCAATCCCTTGATCAGCATCACCGATGTCAACCACGACGGCATCGTCCAGCTGGCCGAAATCGCCATCGACGGCGACGTGCTGGTGCTGGCGACGCCGGAAATCGGCGGCCTGCCCTACGTGATCTCCGGCCTGGTGGCGGCCGGCGGCCTGGCCGCCGCCCTGTCGACCGCCGACGGCCTGCTGCTGGCGATCTCCAACGCGCTGTCGCACGACATCTATTACCGGGTGGTCGATCCGGGCGCCTCGACCCAGAAGCGGGTGACGATCTCGAAGCTGCTGCTGTTGGCGGTGGCCTTCATCGCCGCCTACGCCGCCTCGCAAAAGCCGGCCGACATTCTCTCGCTGGTGGGCGCGGCATTCTCGCTGGCCGCCTCGACCCTGTTCCCGGCCCTGGTGCTGGGCGTGTTCTGGAAGCGCGCCAACCACGCCGGCGCCATCGCCGGCATGGTGGCCGGCTTTGCCGTGTGCCTGTACTACATGCTCCATACCAATCCCATGTTGGGCGGCAGCGCGGCAGGGCAGTGGCTGGGGATCGCGCCGATCTCGGCCGGGATTTTCGGCGTGCCGGCCGGGCTGGCGGTGCTGGCGCTGGTGAGCCTGCTGACGCGCCCGCCCGGGGCGGCCAGCGATGCACTGGTGGCGCATATCCGTTCGCCGGAATAAAGGTCATGTGGCAACGATAGCTATTTGTCTATACAAATGATATTCTTGCCGATCATAAAAACAGTGCGCTACCCGCGCACAATCCGGAGAAATATGCATATGCCATCGATCATTGCACGCTGTGCCAGCATTATCCTGCTGGCCCTGGCAACCGCCACCCAGGCCCAAGCCCAAGCCGTCCCGGCCCACCCGTCGCTGGAAAGTTTTTTCGGCCCATCGCCGTTCAATGGCGCGGTCCTGTCGCCGAATGCCAAATACCTGGCCGTCAAGACCACGCCGAAGGGAGACCGCGTCGGTTTGTTCGTGATCGACCTGGCCACCGACAAGGGCAACGTCGTGGCGCAGTTCAACGATACCGACATTTCCACCGTGCATTGGGTGAACGATGAACGCCTGATCTTCAACACGCATGACAAACAACAGGCCGTGGGCGACCAGGAAGACGGGCCCGGCCTGTTCGCCGTCAACCGCGACGGCACGATGCTGCGCCAGCTGGCCGAATTCGGCGGCGACAAGGACCGCGGCGTGACCGCCAAGCAGGACCGCAACCTGCTGCCCTACCATACCTTCATGCTGCCCCAGCGCGGCGCCCAGAATTCGGAATATGTCTATGTGGGCAGCCCGGTGCCCGGCTTCGAAGGGGCGCGCCTGGTCAATTTGCTGCGCCTCGATACGCTGACCGGCCACACCACCCAGGTCAAGCGTCCGCCCGACGTGCAGGGCTGGCTGCTCGACAACAAGGGCGAGCCGCGCATCGCCATCGGCGTCAAGAAAGACGTCACCAGCGTGTACTACCGCGAAACGGTGGATGCCGACTGGGTCAAGATCAATACCACCAACACCTTCGGCATCAAGGGCAACAGCTTCATGCCGCTCGCTTTCGGCCCGGGCAATACCTTGTACGTGCAGACCAACAATGGCGGCGCCGACAAGGAAGCGGTGTATTCCTACGATTACACAACCGGCAAGCTGAGCGACAAGCCGCTGATCGAGACGGCCGGCTACGATTTTTCGGGCGACCTGATCACCAACGGCGACAAGGTGCTCGGCATGAACTTCGCCACCGACGCGCACTCGACGATGTGGTTCGACGACAAGATGAAAGCGATGCAGGATAAAGTCGACGGCCTGCTCAGGACCACCATCAACCTGCTCGCGCCGAGCGCGCGGCCGGAGACGCCGTGGATCATGGTGGTGTCGTATTCCGACGTGCAGCCAACCCTCTACCATCTGTACAACAGTGAAACGGGGGTTCTGCGCAAGGTCGGCGAAGCCCGTCCCGGCATCGACCCGGCCCAGATGGGACACCAGCAGCAAGTGACCTACAAGGCGCGCGACGGCATGGACATTCCCGCCCTGCTGACCCTGCCGAAAGGCCAGAACAAGAATCTGCCGCTGGTGCTGCTGATCCATGGCGGCCCGTACGTGCGCGGCAGCCTGTGGGGCTGGGCGCCGGAATCGCAATTCCTGGCCTCGCGCGGCTATGCGGTGCTCGAGCCGTCCTACCGCGGCACCACCGGCTTTGGCGCCAAGCACTTCAAGGCTGGCTGGAAGCAATGGGGCCTGGCAATGCAGGACGATATGGCCGACGGCGTCAAGTGGGCCATCGACAAGGGCATCGTGGACGGCAACCGCGTCTGTATCGCCGGCGCCAGCTACGGCGGCTACGCCACCCTGATGGGCCTGGTCAAGCACCCCGACATCTACAAGTGCGGCATCAACTGGGTCGGCGTGAGCGATATCACCTTGCTCAGCAAAGGCGACTGGACGTTCAAGTCCGACATGGGCTCGGCCTGGCGCGACTACGGCATGCCGGACATGATCGGCGACGTCATCAAGGATGCCGAGCAGCTCAAGGCCACGTCGCCGCTGTTCCAGTACAAGAAAATCACCCGGCCGCTGCTGATGGCCTACGGCGGCGCCGACCGGCGCGTGCCGGCCTATCATGGCGACAAACTGATGGCGGTCCTGAAACCGGTCAATCCCAATGTCGAAATGATCTTGTATCCGGAAGAAGGCCATGGCTGGGCGCTGCCGAAGAATCGCTATGATTTCTACGGCCGCATGGAGAAATTCCTGGAAAAAAATATCGGCAAGCCCTAAGTCGGGCAAGTCCTTCCCGGGCAGTGCGGCTTGCGCCGTGCTGCCCGCGGCCTGCATATCAAAGTTCCTCCCCTCGCGCCGTTTCGCGGTAAGCTTCACCTTGATCGCTCAACCACATCAAGGAGATGCGCATGTCGTCAGGAAAAATTCTGGTCGCCCAGGGAGGCGG
>JBDSTZ010000162.1:0-16333 GCA_039927975.1 Massilia sp.
CCAGCCCGACGGCCGCCATCCAGCCGGCGGTGCCGCCACCCACGATCACGATGCGTTTGTATGCAATATTCATGTATGTCTCCTTGCTATCGCACGGCTGCGGGCCGTGTGCTGCGAGCCTCACTCATTGCTTGGCCTGGGGCGGCCGCCCCATCAGGCTGCGCGGAATATAGCCGTGATCGGCCGCCGGGCTACGGTCAATGCGAGGCGCCGCCTTGCCCGATGCGGTAGTAGTCGAAGTCCACACGGCCGCCGGCGGTCCTGGTCGAATAATAGAAGAGCGCGTAGCGGTAACCCATGAAGTGCGGAAAGGTATAGACAAGGCGCGAAGGACGACCGATGGCGGTCCAGGTTTTGCCGTCGAGGCTGTAGGAGAAGCGGGCGGTTTCCGGCGCCTCCGGCATGCCGTGGAGCTTGGCGCCGCCCTCGTCGAGGCCGAAGCGGGCGGCGTCAGGCGCCGACTGAAAGATCGATTCGGCCTTGAGGTGAACGGTGTTGCCGGTGAGGGGAACGGCGGCGATCTCCTCGGGCTGGCCGGAGTCGGCGCTGACCATGACGAGCGATTTGGCACCGTTGCGCATCTTGACGCCAACAAAGCCATACTTCGCCTGGAAAGCGGACAGGCCGGCCCAGTCGCCGTCTTTCATGCCGCTCACGTCGATGCTGGTCGAGGCGACACTGTCAGGGCCAAAGGTGCGCTGGGTGAGGGTATTCCTGGCATCCAGCAGGCCGGAATCGACCCGGCTGGTGACCAGGCTCAGGTAGCCCGGACGCTTGCTGAGCGACCAGTTGCGCGGCTCGGGATTGTGATTCCATTGCCAGGCGAGGGGCAGGGGCCGGGCCCCGGGCTGGCGGTCGAATTCGTCGGAGGCGACGATGCCGGAGGCGCCGGAGGCGCCCTGCGCGCCGGCGGCGATGTCGAGCGTCATGGGCACCTCGCCGTCCTTGCCGAGCACGGGCCAGCCTTCCTTCCAGGTCACGGGGACGAGATAGGGAACGCGACCGACGGCGCCGTTGTCCTTGAACAGATAGGCATACCATGTGCCGTCCGGGGTGTCGACCAGGCCGCCCTGGGCGATACCTCGGTCATCGAGCACGATGCGGCCCTCGTAGGGACCGTCGATGGTGTCGGCGCGATGGACGATGACGCTGCGCGCCCAGCGGGTCTTGGGCGAGGCGATGTTGAACAGGTAGTAGCGGCCGTTGATCTTGGAAAGCTGCGAGCCCTCGCCACAGAGCCCGCCCTGGTCGGCGCCGAAGAGGGCGTTGACCTGTTCGATGATGGGCTTGTTCACGCCGCCGGGCTTGACGCCGGAGAGATCGGACTTGAGCTCGGTGAGCATGATGCGATTGCAGCCCCACACCATGTAGACGCGATTGTCGTCGTCGAAAAACAGGCTGTGGTCATTCATCAAGGGCTCGAAATTCGTCTCTTTCCACGGGCCGCGTTGCGGATCGCGCGTGCTGAAGACATGGGTGCGTCCGCCTGTGGTGGCGGCGAACGTCGAGGCGTAGAACACGCCGTCGTGGTAACGAATACTGCTGGCCCAGGAGCCGGCGCCGTAGGCATTCTTGCCGTTCTCGAGGCGGAAGGCTTGGTTGTCGGCCAGCGTGTCATAGGCGTAGGAGGCCATGCTCCAATTGACCAGGTCGGCCGACTTCATGATCGGCAGGCCCGGGGTCATGTGCATCGTCGTGCTGCTCATGTAGTAGGTTTTTCCTACACGGATGATGGCGATGTCCGGCACGTCCGCCCAGATCAGCGGATTATGGGCGGGATGCGCCGGTGCCGCTGGCGCGGGCCGGGACGCGTCGGCATTCCGGGAAAACTGCCAGTAATCGAACTTGAACAGTGCTTCGCCGGCCGCGCTGCGGAACACGAGGAAGAGATCCTGGACGCCGGAGGCGCCGGCGATCCGGGTCGATTGCGGCTTCCATTGGCCATCGGTTCCCGAGACCGGCAGCGTGCCGACCAACTGGCCGTCGACCTTACCCAAGCGAATCTCGATCTTCGCCCCGGTCGCCTCCTTCAGCTTGGCCGTGCTGGAAAGGCTGGCCATGAAGGCGCGCGCGCCGGTCGCGCCGAAATCGACATTGCGTACCTCGACGTAGGCGCCGTCGTGGAGGTCGCGCAGATTATGGCCGCCAACGCCGATGGTCGGCTCGATCTTGACACCTGAAGACCAGGCGATGGTCTCGGCTTCGACGCGCCGGTAGGGATCAAGGGTGGCGACCGGTGTCGGCCCTTCCTTGGTCGGCTGCACCGGCTGGACCGAGCCGTCCGCGTTGAACTTCAACTCGTCGACGGACACGGAACGCTTGAAGCCGTCGCCGCCCGGAAGGTTGGCGTTGTGGTAGAAGAGGTAGGTCTTGCCCTTGAAATCGACCACGCCCGGGTGGTTGGTGAAGGCGCTTTGCGGGGTCATCACGACGCCGCCATAGGTCCACGGACCGTCGGCGGTGGGGCCGGTCGAGTAGCCGAGATGCTCAGGGATGGGACCGGCGGCAAAAAACAGGTAATTGAGATTCTTGCGCTTGTAGAGCCATGGGCCCTCTTCGTAGGATGTGCCGCGCAGGGCAGGCTTTGGCTTCGTAACGCCCACGGTGTCCGCAGGATTGCGCTCGCCCAAGGCCTTGACAGTCATCGGATGGCCAATGATGCCATTTTCCCCGACGCTGGTGTCGTAGGAAATCATGTCCTTGTTCAGCTTGACCGACCACAGATTGGGATTGCCCCAGGCCAGATAGGCCTGGCCCTTGTCGTCGATGGTGACGGTTGGATCGATGCTGTCGTAGAGGCCGCCCGCGTGGCCGGCGATCAGCGGTTTTTTGATGGGATCGACGTAGGGGCCCAGGGGATTGTCGGCCACCAGCACGCCGATGCCCCGGCCTTGTACCGGGCCATAGAGATACCATTTGCCATCGCGCTCGATCACCTGGGGAGCCCAGGCGCCGTTGTCAACACCGTCCCAACCGGAATTCTCCTTGGAGGCCCAGGGGAAATCCCGCAGCGAGGCGACCGCGCCGTATTGGGTCCAGTTCACCATGTCCGTCGTCGTGGCGAGCACCCAGTCCTTCATGTTGAAGTTGTTTTTCTCCCCGACATCCTGATCGTGGCTGGAAAACAGGTAGAGCGTGCCCTTATGGACCATCGGGGCCGGATCGGCGGTGTACATCGTTTGAATCACCGGGTTGAGCGCGAATGAAGCCATGGGCAGCGATGCCAGCACGGACGAGAGAACGATGGCGGAGCGGGTTGCTTTTTTCATGAGGGTCGAAAAATGAGGGGCGAAAAAAAATGGGACCGGCGATTCAAGCGCAAGCGCCATCGCCGACCTGAAGGCACGACGCCATCGCGCGCGGCGTTTACTCCTCCAAAGCGAGCACCATCACGGCCTTGGCAGGCACCTTGATCGACAGCTTGCCGCCCGCCGCGCGCGCGCTGAACGCTGCCGGCTTGATGGCTTGCGGATTCTGGAACGAGTTGTGCGCGTCCATCGCGGCCGCGGTCAGCACATTGCCGGCCGCACCTTTTAGCTTTGTGCCGGCGACATCGACGGCGACATCGACCGCCTTGGACGGATCGGTGTTGACCAGCGCCAGGTACAGCCTGCCGTCCTTGGCGCGTGCCGCCGAAGCGCTCACGCCCGGAATGGTCGTTGCGCCCAGGGTGTAGCTGGTGTTGTCCTTGATTGTCAGCGGCAGCGACCTGGCATCCTGGAACGGCAAATACATCTGGAAGGTGTAGTAGGTCGGGGTGAGGACCATCTTCTCCTTCTCGGTCAGGATCATCGCCTGCAGGACGTTGACCATTTGGGCGATGGTGGTCAGCGTGACCCGCTCCGCGTGTTGGTGGAAGATGTTGAAGTTGAGCGCCGCCACGAGCGCGTCGCGCAGGGAGTTCTGCTGGAACAGGGAACTTCTGGCGCCTTTCTCTTCATACCAGGTGCCCCATTCGTCGACCATCAGCCCGATCTTCTTCTCGGGATCGTGCTTGTCCAGTACGGCCCCGTGATCTTTGATCAGCTGATCCATTTTCATGGTATTGGCCAGGGTCGAGATCCATTGGTCTTCCTTGAAGCCGAGGGCCTCGCCCTTGACCTCCCAGTTGCCGGTCGGGACGGTGTACTGGTGGACACTGATGCCGACCGTGTGGCCCTTCAGTTCGCGGCTCAGGACGTCGGTCCACGTGGTGTCGAAGCCACTGCCGCCGCTGGCGATCATTTTCGGCTTGTACTGGTCGGGCGCCCTCAGGAAGTTCTCGTAATTCCGGTACAGGTTCGCGTAGTACTCGGGCTTGATGTTGCCGCCGCAGCCCCACAACTCGTTGCCGATACCGAAGAAGGCGACCTTGAACGGCTTTTCGCGCCCGTTCTGGGCGCGCAGCCTGGCCAGGGGCGAGCCGCCGTCCGCTGTCATGTACTCGACCCAATCGGACATCTCCTGCACGCTGCCGGTACCGACGTTGCCGTTGACGTAGGCGTCGGCGCCCAGCATGTCGATCAGGTCGAAGAATTCGTGGGTGCCGACGGCGTTGATCGCGTCGACCTTGCCCCCGTTGACGTTGCTGGGGCGCTGGTCCTGCGGGCCGACGCCGTCGCGCCAATGGTAGACGTCGGCGAAGCAGCCGCCCGGCCAGCGCACCAGCGGCACATGCAACTGCTTGAGCGCGTCGACGACGTCATTGCGCCAGCCCCTGGTGTTTGGGATGGTCGACTTCGCGCCGACGTACATGCCTTCGTAGACGCCGGTGCCGAGGTGTTCGGCGAACTGGCCGTACACGTACTTATTGATGACCGGACCGGGCTTGGCCGGATCGATGTTGATGGTCACGGCCGCGAACACGGGCGTGGTCGCCAGCATTGCAAGCGCCAGAACGCCGCTCTTCAGTACACTCATGTCTTCTCCATTTTTTTAGGCGTGCTGTCGATTGACAGCTTTGCTTTCGCTTGCAGGGCGCAGGTCCGTCTGCCCGGCAATTCGGCGGAGTCTATCCCAAATAATGCGACAAAAATACATGCCAAAATGGGCCGTCGCCCGCCATCACGGCCCCGCGCATAAATTTTGCACGGCATAGATTGGCGCCCGTGCAGATTTTGCTATTGATCGCTTCTCGGACCCGCTGTCCGATCCGACTGCCACCTCTGCGCCAGTGGCCGCGCCGCTGTCGCCGCAGGTCGAACGCACGGAAGCGCAGTATCAATGCGATTATTCGCACCCTTGTAATATCTTCAGCATTCGCGCTATGGGGTGCACGCCGCCGGCGTCCTCTTGCTGCTCGCCTGGCCGGTGACGGCGACGCGCGGTGCTGGCTCATACGGCCGTACCGGATTGCTGAAGTAGCGCGATACCTTGCGGGTCGGTCATGCCGGCGGGAAGACGGGGGAGCGTGGCGGCACGGCGGCGCTATGTTGAATCAGGACGGGTGCGTAGCTGAAGCGATCACACATGGAATCGCTGGTTCTGACGCGTGCCGCGAAGGACACCGGAGCTGTTCGCGCATGCTTGCTGATCCGGGCGCGCGTGGCGGCGTCGGCGGGTGCACCGATGAATGCGGCCGCGCTCAGCGCCGCCGGCGAAACAGGGACTTTATGGCGCGGGCTCGCGGGCTTCCTTTTTGCATATTTCGCGGAATGCCTTGGGCGTGCATTCGTATTCTTCCTTGAAGAGCTTATTGAAATACGAGGGATTTCTATACCCCACCGAATAGGCGATTTCCGCGATACTGGCGCTGGTGTTTTCCACCAGCAGGCGCGACGCCTCGGTCAATCTGAGCTTGTTCAGGTAACCGATAAAGGTGTACCCCATTTCCGCCTTTAATATGTCGTTCACCTTGTTGCGGTTGACGCCGGTTTCCGAGACCACGGTGTCCAGATCCAGTTCCGAATCCGCATAACGCGTCGCCAGCAACCTCAAAATGGCCGATTTTTCCCTTTCCCGGTGCGGCTCCAGGGTCAGCTGCTGGTACGCCACCAGCGGCAGGTCTTTCTGCATCCGGCCTTGCAAGTCGTTGGCCAGGGCCACCGCGTACTGCTTGGCGAACCAGAATGCGAAACCGGCACAGGCCAGTATCAGGAACGCGGCGTAAAAATACAGGTAACCGTATTTCCGCTCGTGCATTTCGATGCCAGCGATTTCGATACGCGACGGGATGCCGACGCGGCTCGCATGGCTGGTGTCGACTTCGATTTGCGCGACCTTGGCGAGCGAGTAGCCCAGGTCGGATGGGTCGACTTTGTGCATGTCGACCCACCATTGCGGAATGGTCAAATGGGCCAGATCGAGTTCGACGCGGCCGCCGTTTGGATTGCAGTTGACGTATGCCGATGGGGAGCGGTAGGTCGTCAGGTCCTCCAGTTTGGACCGCTTCTCGTCGAAGGTGGTCAGGCCGACCAGGATGGTACTGGCGGGGAAGCAGCGCGCCTCGAAACCGATCTTGCTGAATCTTGACCAATCGTATAACGCCGGTTTGCCTTTGCGGTCCGTGAAGAGCAGGGCGCTCGATACATAGGGATCGGGATCGCTGCCTGACAGAACGTATTCCATGATCAAGCGCGCGGCGTCGACTTTCACGTTCAGACTAGTGGTCGCGGGGTCGCCGTTGTACGCCTTGCGCAACTCCCAGGAAAAATTTTCTTGCTCAAACAAGGCGACGCGGTGATAGCTGCGGTGAACGCACAGATACCCGATCAAGATGCTCACAACGAGAAGCAGGACAAGCCGAAGCAGTGCCTTTGAATATAACGCGTGCATATAAATAAATGTTGGGAGGTCGGGACCGCGGCGAGCCCGCTGGCGCGAGCGCGGCAGCATCGTCAGGTCTCGCAATGTACAGCATGCGGTGCAGCCTGTCACTGCGGGACTGTTGCACGCGGAGACGGATATCGAGCACGGCCTTAAACACAAGGTAGGCCCTCGCCAAGCGGAAACTGGCGTGGTCAGTTTGCACGGCGCGCCGAACGTGGCGCAGGGAATGCGCCGGGATGGACCAGGTGGTGAATGGGGGGCGCAACAAGCAAAAAGCCGGCTGCTGGTATGAAGCCGGCTGTAAGGCAGAAATGTTATGCAGCTTATTGAATCAATGCTCTTTTAATGGTGACGGAACCTGTGTTTGCAAAGAATTGGATACCCAGCCCCGCCGCATTCCGGAGGCTGAAAGCAGAACACGTGAATTCCGTATCTTGACCTGCGACCAACGCTTGATTGGCCGTCCAGCACTTCCACTCGGAAGCAGGCGAACCATTGGCGTATGTAGAGAATTGGAACAAGCCATCCGTCGCGCCATTTCGATCTGAAACAAACGCTTGATCAAAATTAAGGACGACTTTCAAGGTTTTGCCGCGCCAATCAACCGGATTGGCGAAAGAATAATCCGCAGTCGCGCCGGCCTGGTTAAGCGTCAATCGCATATACGCAGTTGAACTACTATCTGTGGCGCTGCCATTCAAGTTCCAACTATGTGGGCGATTACTCGTGCCGATAGCTTTTCCAGCGCCTACTAACATTGCATCAACGACTTGTTTATCATGCACGGCCGGCGTGTAACGGTCGATCAAATAGCCTTCATCCCTGCCAACCTCCCATGCGAATGGCAAGAGGCCGTGATCAACCGCCGACTTGGTGACATATTTCCAGAAATATTCCCGCGAAGCGAGATGCAGGTCGTAGTCAGCGCAAGTTTTCGGATAACGCAACATGGCAGCGTACTCGCCCAACACGACTGGAATCCCGTGGTCCCCGAATTTTGTCTTCATTCTGGCAAACTGCGTATCGGTAAAAGTCTCTTCCTCCGGCCGCCAGAAATTGTTGGCGTTGCGCGTAGTATCAGTCAGCGAATGGTAGCCTTCACCCCAGTAACAATGCATCAGTCCCCAAGAATCATCTTCGCCCTTGTTCGAAAAGAACCCTGGATAATAATGAATTTCAAACATCTGGCGACGCGGTACCGTGTCGGTCGGCATGCCTTTCCACATGTCCATCGTCATATCGATGTCGGTTCGCAGGCCTTGGATAACCAGCACGCGATAAGCGTTTCTACCACCCGTCGAACGAACCGCGTTGACGAAGGTTTGGTGATAGCTGTCAAGAATCGGTACTTGAGTTGGCGTGGTAGCATCGGGCTCGTTGGCGCTGGCAAACAGGACATGCTCGTCAAAGTCGCGCAGCTTCGTGGCAATTTGCTCCCAGTAGGCTTTCTGTTTGGCGTTGACACGGACTTGACTTGTCGCGTTAATATTCCTCTCCAACCAACCACCGTCCCAATGGACGTTAACCATGACGTAGAGCCCGTTATCTACTGCATACTGCACCACTTGCTTCACGCGGTTGAGCCAGGCGTCACTGATTTTTCCAGTGGTCTGATCGGCATACTGATCCCAGGATAGGGGGATCCGAATCGCGTCAAAACCTGCGTCCTTTACCAATTTGACATAAGCGGGAGTCACCGCCGGATTGCCCCAACAAGTCTCTGACGGGTTGGCGGGGCAATAACCTTCCATTGTGTTCCCAATGTTAATTCCCAGCTTTATCTTGGCCGCCAACTGCACAGCGTCACTGCTCATGCCGGTCGCATCGGGCGCGATCGGACTCTTGTTGTAGTCGGGATAGAGACTCGCGGGCGCCGGCGTTGGCGTTGGCGTTGGCGCTGGTGTTGGCGCTGGTATTGGCGCCGGTGTTGGCGCCGTTGATGGCGTCGTGCCGCCCGAGCCGCCGCCACAGCCGGCGTTGAGTAACATAATTCCAATTAATAAAAATGTACGGCTGAGCTTCATCGTAACCCCAAAATGTTCATCCTGACGAATTGTCATGCGGCCTGGAAAATTTTTTTTCCATCTGCCAGCATAGTCAGCATGGCGCAGTCGTCGGTAACGATTTCCCTGAAAGGGTTAGCGTTGTGCGGATAGTTGTAGAGCTTGGGGATTTACTTCTACTGTGTGCGAGCTGATTGCTCGGCCCCGCTGGGAAACCGGAATCTACTTCAACGTGGCCAACAACGGTGCAAGGTTAAAGGTCTTCGCTATAGTCGTTGATGGCCCGGACGACAATACGCCCTGCAAATCCGTGTCGACCACACGCTGACATGCGGTTGTGAATCCACCACAAATGCAGTGAATGCCAAAAATTTGACCTAAATCAAGCGAAATGTTGCTCTGAGTCAGTATTGTTGGGTCTCGAAGCATTTACGAGCCTGCCACACATGACTACCGGGATACTCCCAAGCGGCATCGAATCCCGCCGCGACAGGCTCGACAAGGCCAGCCGGCCGATCGACGCGATCCCCGCTCGCACAGTGCTCGACGCGCTCAAGGACCAGGCCGCGATCCTGGCCGCCGACGGGACGGTTCTGGCAGCGAACGCCGCCTGGCGCGACGGGACTCAGCTGCGTCCGGACTGCAAGGTGCAAGGGCATTCGCTGGTCGGCTCCAACTATCTTGAACACTGTCGGACGCATTGCGGCGATGCCGCCTGCGGCTGTGTGTCGCGCTATCGCGGCGTGCATGAGGTGTTGAGTGGTCGCCGTACCCGGTTTGAAAGCGACATCGATTGTCGCACCACGGTGCCGCCACGCAGCTTCAATATGACCATCACCGCGATGTCCGACCTCTGCGCGGGCGCGTTGGTGGTGCATACCGATATCACTGCGCGCCGGGATGCCGAAATCGACTTGCGCATCGCCGCCATCGCCTTTGAATCGCCGGACGGCATGCTGGTCACCGACGCCGGCGGCGTCATCGTGCAGGTGAACCGGGCCTTCAGCGCGATCACCGGCTACAGCCGCGCCGAAGCGATCGGCCAGCGCCCGAGCATGCTCAGTTCGGGGCGCCACGACGCCGCTTTCTACGCAGCGATGTGGAGCGATCTTCACGCCAATCGCCGCTGGGTCGGGGAAATCTGGAACCGCCGCAAGAACGGCGATCTGTATCCCGAAAAGCTGAGCATTACCGCGGTCGTCGACGACCGGGGACGTGTCAGCCATTACGTCGCCTCGCTCACCGACATCACCTTGCGCAAGGCGGCCAACGATGAAATCGAACACCTCGCCTTCTATGATCCGTTGACCCGGCTACCGAACCGTCGCCTGTTGCTGGAACGTTTGCGCCAGGCGCTGGCGGCGAGCGAGGGCAATGGCAGGTGCGGCGCGCTCATGTTTATTGACCTGGACGATTTCAAGACGCTCAATGACACACTGGGCCATCATGCCGGGGATGAATTGCTGGTGGAGGCGGCGAGCCGGCTGCTGGCGTCGCGGCGTCAGGCCGACACGGTGGCGCGGCTGGGCGGCGATGAATTCGTCGTACTGATCGACAATCTGAGCGCCGACGCCGTCGAGGCCGCCCAGCAAACCACTTCGCTGGCGACCAAGCTCGCGCAGGCGCTGAACACACCTTACCGGCTCGATCAGCAGCCCTATCGCATCTCCGCAAGTATCGGTTGCACCGTATTCCAGCACGGACGGCTTGCGCAGTCGGGCGATCTGTTAATCCAGGCTGAAATCGCGATGTATCAAGCCAAGCAGGCGGGCGGGAACGCGCTGCGCTTCTTTGACCAGGGCATGCCGGATGTCATCAACGCACGTGCCCAGCTGGAAATGGATTTGCGCCTTGCCATCGAACAGGAACCACTGGCGTTGCACTATCAGCCGCAGGTCGACGCCCACGGCGTCATCGTTGGCGCGGAAGCGCTGCTGCGCTGGCCACGACCCGACGGAAGCTTCGTGCCACCGGCGCAATTTATTCCCGTTGCCGAAAAAACCGACTTGATGGTGCCGCTGGGAGACTGGATCCTCGAGCATGCCTGTGCCGAACTGAAAAGATGGTCAGCCGATTCGCGCATGGCCCATGTGATCATGGCGGTCAATGTCAGCGCCCGCCAGTTTCACCAGCCCGGATTTGACCAGCGTGTGCGCGAAATCGTCGCCCGGTATGGGGTCGCGCCCAAGCGCCTGAAATTGGAATTGGCCGAGAGCATGCTGCTTGAAAACGTGGGCCCGACCGTGGCTTGCATGCAGTCCCTCAAGGCCATCGGCGTGCGCTTCGCGCTGGACGATTTTGGCACCGGCTATTCCTCCTTGCAGTACTTGAAGCGCTTGCCGCTCGACCAGCTCAAGATCGATCAATCGTTCGTGCGCGAATTGGCGCTCGACGAGAATGACCAGGTCATCGTCCGGACCATTATCGCCATGGCCCACAGCCTCGGCCTTTCCGTCATTGCGGAAGGCGTGGAGACGATCGAGCAGCGCCTGACGCTCGCGCGCCTCGGCTGCCAGCACTATCAGGGCTATCTGTTCGGCCGCCCGGTGCCCGCCGCCGAATTCGCCGCCCATTTTCAATCAGTTCATTCATTTAAGGAGAAGGCCATGTCTTCGAGGCCACTGACCAGACAGCACCGCCCAACATTGGGGCCCGACCAGGCGCTGGTGTGCAAAACGGATCTGAACAATCGCATCATCTATATCAATCCCGGGTTCGCCCAGGTCAGCGGTTATGCTGCCGAGGAGCTGATCGGCGCCTCGCACGACCGGCTGCATCATGCCGATATGCAAGCGGCGGTGCTGGCCGACATGCGCGCCACGCTGCAATCCGGCCTGCCCTGGACCGGTCTGTTGAAGGAGCGCTGCAGGAACGGCGAGCATTATTGGGTACGCGCCAACATCACGCCGATTCGCGACGCGGGCCGCGTGACGGGGACGATGTCGGTGCGGGTCGCGCCGGAGAAGGCCGAGGTCGAGGCCGCCGAACGCGATTACGCGGCCTTGTCCGCACCGGGCGCCGGTCAACTGCGGGTGCATCATGGCGCGGTCCGGCGCGCCGGCGCAGCCGGCCTGTGGGCCCGGCTGCGCCACGTGTCGTTGCGGACCCGCATCTGGCTCGCCACCAGCGTCGTCAATGTGCTTCAGCTGGGTGTGTGCGTGGCCAGCCTGGCCGGTCTTCACGGGCCGATCCGCGCGGGCAGCTATGGCATCTTTGCCGCCACGTTTTGCGGTCTCCTGATCAACGTGTTTCTGTGGTGGACCCTGCGCGAGAGCGTGCTCAAGCCGCTCCAGCGTTCGCTCGAAGGCGCGCGCTCGATCGCCGCGGGCGACCTGTCCTGCACCTTCGATACCGGCTCGACCGACGAAATGGGGCAGTTGCAGCGCGCCTTGCAGCAGATGAACAGCAATCTGATCGCCACCATCCGCGACGTGCGGGAAAATGTGGTCACGATGGCGGCTGCCACGCACCAGATTGCCGTCGGCAACGCCGATCTGTCGGTGCGCACCGAGGCGCAAGCGGCCGGCCTGGAGCAGACCGCCTCGAGCGTCGGCCAGTTCTCGGCGGCGGTCAAGCAGAACGTCGACAGTTCCTTGCAGGTCAGTACGCTGGCCGAATCGGCATCGCAGGTCGCGGTGCAGGGCGGCGCGATCGTCTCCGATGTGATCAGCACGATGAGCGACATCAACGTCTCGTCCCAGCGCATCGTCGACATCATCGGGCTGATCGAGAGCATCGCCTTCCAAACCAATATCCTGGCCTTGAACGCGGCCGTCGAAGCGGCGCGCGCCGGCGAGCACGGCAGGGGATTTGCGGTCGTCGCCGGCGAAGTGCGCCACCTGGCCCAGCGCAGCGCGGTGGCGGCCAAGGACATCAAGAAGCTGATCGAGATCTCGGTGTCGAAGGTCGGCAACGGCATGGTCCAGGTGAACCGCGCCGGGGCGACCATGGAGCAGCTGGTCCAGTCGGTGCAGAAGGTGACGACGCTCATGCAGGACATCGCCACCGCATCGCGCGAACAGAGCCTCGGCGTCGATCAGGTCAACGCGGCCATCGAGCGCATCGATCGGGCGGCGCAGCAGAATGCGCTGCTGGTCGAGGAGGCCGGCGCGGCCGCCAACAGCCTGGCGAAAGAGGCCGATGGATTGACCGAGGCGCTAAGCGTGTTCAAGTTCGGTGCAACGGCCCGGGCGCGGCGGGTGCAGGGTTCCGCGATCGTCAAGATGGCTAGTCAGCCCGTACGCGCGTTGGCCGCCTGAGATGTGGCGACCTGTCAGATCGTCCGGTCTGTCGTTACTGGCAACAGGTAAGCCCTGTGCCGCGTTCCGATGCCACCATCCGCGTCATGAAAAAAATTCTACCAATGCTGTTACTGCTTTCATGCGCAACCGGCCAGGCCGCCGACGATGGGGCCGGTTCGCTCAGCACGGCCAACTTCAAGCAATGCCCGCAATCGTTGTGGCCGAATGAGAAGGAAGGAGCAATATCGCCTGGTGTGGCGTCCTTGCGGGTCTATGTGGCGGCGGACGGCAAGGTGCAGCAGTCGGATCTCTCCGCGCCCGGCAGCAACGCCGCGTTGGAGCGTGGCGCACTGAGGGCTGTACTGGGGTGCGTCGCCGATACGGCGCTGTTGTCGCGCGGCGCCGGCTGGTATAACTTGCGCTATGTGTGGGGTGTGCGGCCTTCGGTCCTCGGCCTGGAGCGTGAGGCCGGGCGCGAATTCATGGACGACGCGCTCAATGGCGATGTCGGATCACAGCTCGCCTTGTCTGTCCAATACCGTTCAAGTCAGCGCTTTATCGCCGACGCGCCGGAGGCGCTCGCGTGGCTGGTGCGAAGTGCGGAATCGGGATCGGCCGACGCGCAGTTGGCGCTCGCCATCGCCTATGCGAGCGGTAAGGGTGTGGCCGAGGACCAGGCCAAGGCGACACTCTGGTATGGCCGTGCCGCGCGTGCGGGCAAGCCGCTGGCCCAGTACCAGTATGCGCTCCAATTGGAGATGGGGTGGGGACGAAAGTCGATCTGCCGGCGGCCATGTCGTGGCACCGGAAGGCGGCGGCGGGTGGCAGTGAAGAGGCGAAAAAGCGCTTGGTGAAAGAAGCCCCGTGATGTGATGCAGCGATGATTTGCGGCGTTTGATCATCGAGCGGGAATCAAAGCACATTCAAAATGGCGGTTGTCGAGCGACGGCGGCGAGCACGATAATCCGCGCATTGCGCGGTTTTTTTCGTCCATCGCCCGGCCCGCCGACAGCGCTGCAGGCAGGTCCGCACGCCCCTTTGCGCAATTTTGTTTGTGATGTTGGCGATTTCTACAATTGCGGCCTCATGGCGCCGCCCGCACAATATGGGGCGGTTCGTCGCAATCGATCCCCAACCGGGTTTGCTGGCGGTGTTGGAGCCGCCGGTTCCGCCTCTTGTTTACCGCACCGTTCCAGCGCCATCGCGCACTCACTGGCAAGTCGCTGGCGACGCGCACCCATCACCACACGGATACACCATGACTCCTCCACGCGGACAGGCTGCGCCTGCCACACCCCGGTCGGCAATGCCGGCCCAGCAAGGCGCCACTTCGAACGCGAAGTCCGCCATGGTCCTGCTGACCAGCCTGTTCTTCATGTGGGGCTTCATCACCGTGATCAACAATACGCTGCTGCCCCATCTGCGCAGCGTGTTCGAACTGAACTACACCGAGACGACGATGATCGAATCGGTCTGGTTCATCGCCTACTTCGTGGCGTCGATCCCCTCGGCGCGGCTGATCGAGCGGGTCGGCTACAAGAAGTCGCTGGTCGCTGGCCTTGCCATCATGGCAGGCGGCGCATTGATGATGATTCCCGCCGCCCGCCTGCCTTCGTTCGCGGTGACGCTGGTCGCGCTGTTCGTCATCGCCTGCGGCATTACGCTCTTGCAGGTGGCGGCCAACCCGTACGTGGCGGTGGTGGGGCCGGCCGAGTCGGCCTCGGCGCGGCTGAACCTGGTGCAAGCCTTCAATTCGCTGGGCACCATGTTCGCGCCGCTGTTCGGCGGCTACCTGATCCTCGGACGGGCTACCTCCGGCACCGCCGATGCCAACCAGGTGCTGTCGCAGGCCCAGCGCCTGGCCGACGCCCAGTCGGTCCAATTGCCTTACCTGATTGTCGCCGCCGTGCTGGTGCTGCTGGCGGTCGTGGTTGGCCGCTCGAAGTTGCCGGCCATGGCCTCGGGTGGCGCGGCGGCATTGCGCGCGGCGCGCAGCGAGCAATCGCTGTGGCGCCATCGCAACCTGGTGTGGGGCATTCCCGCCATTTTCATTTACCTGATCGCCGAGATCGGCGTGGCCAACCTGTTCATCAACTTCGTGTCGCAGCCGCACATCGGCAACCTCACCCACGAAGTGGCGGCGCGTTATCTGGGGAGCACACAGAATTCGGAAAAAATCGGGCGCTAAGCCGTATCAGGCCGGTTTAACCCGCGTGCGTAGCAAGCTGCCGGCCGCGTTCTCCTCGAACCTGCTTGCCTCTTCGATGTAGCCTTGCACCGTTCCATCGTGGCGCCAGCCGCCTTGCTTCTTGATGTCGCGGAAGTCGGCGCCGGCGCGGTGAGCGCTGGTGGCCATGCCGCGCCGAAGACTATGACTCGACAGGTCCGGCACGTAGTCGAGTTGGGCCATCGTCGCGCAATCCTCCAGGATCGTATTAACGCTACCCACGCCCAGGGCGCCGCTGCCCACCGTTCCCCACTTGCTGATGGACCGAAACACCGGTCCGGTCGAGATGTCGGCGACATCGAGCCAGGCGCGCAGCGCCGAGGCCGGACAGCAGGGGCCGGCACTGTACGGTATGGCCTTGACGATCCCTTCGCCCATCTGGTCGGTCTTCGAGCGCGGCAGCATGATCTCGATGCCATCGGGTGTCCAGCCGACGTGCTCCGCCTCAATGCCGACCAGCTCGCTACGTCGCAATCCTCCGAAGAAGCCGATTTGCAACAGTGCGTTGTCGCGCGCCGCCTTCAGCGTCCCGAGACTGGCCAGCCGCGCCACGATCCGCTCCAGGTCCTCGATTGGCAGCGCCTTGGCCTTCTTCTTCGGGCGGCCGTGCGTGCGCGCGATCCCGGTCAGCGTCTTGCGCACGGTCGGCGTCGATGCCGGATCTGGGAAGGCTTGGTGGACGTGCCACTGGGACAGGGCCGTCAGACGCAGCGCCAGGGTACGCGGGTTGAGGGTCGCCGCGTAGGTGAGCAAGTAGCGGATGATCGCCGTCTCGTCGGCTGGCAGTACGCCGCCCCACGTCAGGTAGTGATTCACGGCGGACCGATAGGCCCGGCGCGTGTTGTCGGCCGTGGCGGCTGCCAGGACCGCACGGTGGTGGACAGAGAGTGCGACGTCCACGGCTATCACGGCGGCGTGGAGCGCTGGCGCAGGGGGCGCATCGTTGTTCTCAGCACCGCTGTCGGTGGAAATGGGGTTGGCCATGGCGGTGTCGCGCGGTGTCGGGCTTGTAACGGGGATTACGGCAGGATAACACGCTGCGCCTCGGCATTGGTGCCGATAATTGTACATTATCGAACCTAAATAATCCCCTTTCATCGATAAGCGTTGAATCG
>JBDSTZ010000163.1:0-3755 GCA_039927975.1 Massilia sp.
CAGCGCGGCCACGCCGGCTGCCAGCGGGCTGGCGAACGAGGTGCCGTTCCAGGCGCCGTACTGGCCGCCGTTCGAGGTGGTCCAGATGCCCACGCCGGGCGCCGCCAGGGTCACGAAGCTGCCGTAGCTGGACCAGCCGGCCTTCGCGTCGTTGGGGTCGGTGGCCGAGACCACCACCAGCGAATTGGTCACGGTGGCGCCCTGGTCGGTGCCGGTGTTGCCGGCCGAGACGAACACCAGGCCACCCTTCGATTTCATGTAGTCGGCCGCGCTGGTCACGGCGGCGCTGTCGGACAGGCTGCCGTAGCTGACGTTGGCAATGCGCGCGCCATGGTCGGCGGCGTAGGTCAGGCCGCTGGCGACGGTGCTGTAGTACGAATAGCAGCCGCCGCTGGCCGAATCGTAGAAGGCGACCCGCACCGGCATGATCTTCGCCTTGCCGGCGACCCCGGCCACGCCGACGCCGTTATTGGTGCTGGCGGCGGCGACCCCGGCCACCGCCGTGCCGTGGCCGCACACATCGCTCACGTTGGTATTGCCGTCGTACACGTTGTAACCCGGCACCAGATTGCCGACCAGGTCGGGATGGCTGGTGTCGACCCCGGAATCGAGGATGGCGATGGTGACGCCGGCGCCTTCCGAGACGTCCCAGGCGTTGACGGCGCCGGTCTTGGCCAGGTGCCAGGCGCTGCCGATGTACGGGTCGTTGACCGCCATGGTGGTCTTGACGCGACGATCGAGCTCGGCGAACTTGAGTTGCGGGTTACGGCTCAGTAGCTGGGCGACGGCGGCCTCGGAGGCGCCCGCCGGCAGCTCGACCACGTGCAGATTGCTCTGGCCGAGTTTGCGGCGTTTGCCGCCGTGCACCTTGAGCAGCTGGTCGAGCGCGGCGTCGGACAAGCCCGGACGCGCCTCGATCAGGATGCGGCCGCGCGCAAAATCGGCGGCGGCGGGGGCGGGGGCGGCGAAGGCGTGCAGCGGCAGGCCGATGGCGAGGCTGGCGACGAGGGTGGCGACGGTGCGCTGTTTCAATTGAGCGGAGTTCATGCTGGCTATCCTGTAGTGAGTGGTTCTCTCCCAGGACTGCCGCCGCATGGTCCGGACGTCGCGCACGCGGGGCGTGCTGACACCGTGACCTGCGCCGATTCGGAATGAATCGGCGTGTGCTCTGGCAGTCCTGCCGTCATGGGGCGTGGGCCCGGTAGACCGTTGACTTTGCGTCCCGCGCTTTCGCGCGGTATGCCGTTTTCAGATGACAGTGGCGATATTAATCGAATTAATTCCATTCGGCAATATATATTCACGCCCGTTGCATAATTGATCGATTTAGTTTGATTTGGATTAAAATTGATTTGAGATCAATGGTTTTATTAATCGATAAGACAGTTGCACTCAATGTAAATAGTGTCTTTATTTTTGGGGGGTTGTTTTGCAGTTCGCCCGCTCCCGAGTGGTGCAATCGCCCCGGAAAAGTGCGCTCATGTTTGTGGTAAGTAATTGATACTTAATGGGATTTCAGATTTCACGTTTTTCTCTGGAAATAATATTCGATAAAAATTGTCGAAAATACTTACAGTATTTAATTAATGATAATCCTTGGTTTTGCATGTCTTTGTTTACGCTAAAAATTTTTCTTTTGGCACGGATTATGCGTGTCTTCCCAATACCACAACTGGGGGTATATAAAATGAAAATTCGACATACACTGCTGGCCGCTGCATTCAGCCTCGCCGGCATCCTGCCTTCGGCGCAGGCTGGTGCACTCCTGATCAACTTTTCCGATTCGGGATTGTATAACGGTAGTATTCCGCAGGCTTCGGTCGGGGTGGTCGCCAGCGCCTTGTTCCAGGATGTCGCCGCCGGCACGGTGAAATTGACCATGACGACCAACACCGCCTTGTACGGCACCGCGGCGTATGTGAACGAGTGGTTTTTCAACTCAACGGTGCTGCCGATGGTGCCTGCCTGGGTCTCCGGTCCGGTCGCTACCGCCGTTAGCACTGGCCTGAATTGTTGCCAGGTGAACGGTCCGAGTGGCGATTTCGACCTCCAGTTCGACTTCAACACGAGCAATCCGGGCAATATCGCGCAGGGCATCAGCGTCGTCTACACGCTGTCGGGGCTGGGGCTGACGGCGGCGTCCTTCAACGCTTTGACGCCGGCGGGGACCAATGGCACCGGCGGCCTGCTGGCCTCGGTGAAGATCCAGGGCGACGGCGCCAGCTTCGATTTGCGCGGGGTGCTGGGCAGCACCGACGTCATCATTCCGGGCAATTCGATTCCGGAGCCGGCCAGCCTGGCCTTGCTGGCCTTCGGTTTGCTGGCGCTGGCGGGGACGCGCAGGCTACGCCGCTGAGGCGGCCAGCGCGCGCTACTGGCCGGCTGGTGTCCGGTCGGCCGGCGTGGGGGCGGGCGGTGGTGTTGGCGACACCGCTGGCAGCACCACCGGCGAGCGCTTGCCGCCGCTGCGCGCGACCGTCCGGCTCGCCTCAAGACCGTCGTTGAACAGGCGTTCGATCGGACCGCTCAGGTAGGGCAGGGACACGCTCAGCAGCAGCAAGCCGACCCCCAGCGAGACTGGAAAGCCGATGCCGAAGATATTGAGCTGCGGCGCGGCGCGCGTGAGAATGCCGAGCGCGACGTTGGTGATCAAGAGCGCGGCGACGATCGGCAGCGCCAGTTGCAGGCCGGCGGCGAAAATCTCCCCGCCCCAGCGCACCAGCTCGAACGGCGCGCCGGCCGCCATCGGCGTGGCCGAGATCGGCATGCTGGTGAAGCTTTCGGCCAGCACCGACAGCAGGATCAGGTGGCCATTGACGGCCAGGAAAGCCATGGTCGCGATCAGTGCGAGGAACTGGCTGATCGCCGACGAGCGGCCCGAGGTCATCGGATCGAAAAAGCTGGCGAAGCCGAGGCCCATGGTCAGGCTCGACAGTTCGCCGGCCATCTCGACGGCGGCGAACACGATGCGGATCGAAAAGCCCATCGCCACTCCGACCAGCATTTCCTGCACCAGGATCAGGAGGCCCGCCAGCGACATCGGATCGGCCGCCGGCATGGCCGGCACGGTCGGCGCGATGATGCTCGCCAGGATAATCCCCAGGCCCACGCGGGCCGACATCGGCACGCTCTTGTTGCCGTACAGGGGGGAGGCGGCGATCAGGCCGAGAATCCGGGTCAGCGGCCACAGCAGGGCGGCGATCCAGGCATTCATGTCGCCGCTGGTGAGGGTGATCATGTGGCGCCGAACAAACTAGCCGACCATGCCCGGAATGCCGGAAAAGACCTGGCGCATGTAGTCGAGCATGACGGCCAGCATCCACGGCCCGGCGATGATCAGGGCGACGAAAATGCCGACCAGCTTGGGGATGAAGGACAGGGTCGCTTCGTTGATCTGGGTGGCGGCCTGGAAGATGCTGACGATCAGGCCGATGATCAGCGCCACCAGCAGCATCGGCGCGGCCACCATCAGGGTCACTTCCATGGCATTGCGGCCCAGCGTCATGACGCTCTCTGGAGTCATTCTGCGCTCCTAATAAAAGCTCTGCGACAGCGAGCCGAGCAGCAGCTGCCAGCCGTCGACCAGCACGAACAGCATCAGCTTGAACGGCAGCGAGATGACCGCCGGCGACATCATCATCATGCCCATCGACATGAGCACCGAGGCGACCACCATGTCGATGATCAGGAAGGGGATGAAGATCGCGAAGCCGATCTGGAACGCGGTTTTCAGTTCACTGGTCACAAACGCCGGA
>JBDSTZ010000164.1:0-12772 GCA_039927975.1 Massilia sp.
CGTGGACGGCGACGATTCCGGCCAAGCGGCGTACCGAGAAGGACGCGCCGGACGGCTGGCATTACGAGGTGGCGCTGACGCAGGCCGACGGCAAGCCGGTGATCGAGCGTTACGAGCGGATCTGCGCCGAGAACAATATCGGCTTCGGCAACGTGGCGAAGTAGGGAAGTAGGGATAGTGGCGCGGGCTGGGAGGCCCGCGCCGGTGGCGACGTTTTTACTGCTCGGTTATTGCTTCGTTACTGCTGCGTTACTGCTGCGTTACTGCTTCTTGAGCGCGGCCGGCTGGATCGGCGCCGGCCAGCGCACCTTCGGCTGCTCGGCGTTCGGGTACCAGTGCACCATGTGGCAGCTTTCGCAGGCGGCGTCGATTTTTTCGCCGGCCGCCATCAGGCGCTGCGGACTCTTGGCGTCGATCGCGTCCAGGGCGAGCAGGGCGGCATCCTGCAAGGCGCGGGCGCGCGCGGCGAAGGCCGGGCGGTCCTTCGATATCGAGGCGGCGATCTCGCTCGGCGCCAGGATGCCCGGCACGTGCGCATCCTCGACCTTGCCGACATGGCTCACCTGGCGGCCCTGCATCACCAGCAGGTTGCCCGCTTCGGCCAGCGTGACGGCGTGGCGGCGCAATTGTTGCCATTCCTCGTCGGTTTGCGGATGGTGTTCGACGGTACCCTTGGCGCTCGTTTCGGTGCTGACCGCGTCCCACAGGGTGTCGGCGGAAGGATCGACGATCGACACCATGATGTCCTGGATCGAGGCGCCTGGCAGCGGGCGGGGCGGCACGGGGTCGCGCGCGGTGCAGGCGGACACGGCGGCGACGGCGAAGGCGACGGCGGCGCCCAGAGTGGAAGGTTTCATTTTTTTACGATTGTAAAGTCGATCGGTAAATACGATTGTTTCGCCGGCGGCGGGCGCAAGCGCGGCGGCGCGAGGCGATACGACGTCAGCACGACATGGGGCGAGCGGCGCCGCCGACGCGCGAACCGCCAGCGTATATGGACATGTTCGCAATGGAAACGAATCAAATCGGATTTGTATATGCGTTTGTTTCGCGTTTAAAATTCACGCTGCAATTCGCCATCCTGACAACTTTAGTAGTTAATCAATAAAAATTGTTGTCATTGTGTCCTAAGCGGTCTATAAATGTAGCAATGTGTAACAAATAGGGCAGTTTCCTTACAATATGGCCTATTGTTACTGCTAGGGAATGATCCATTGTTTTTTTATAACGTTGGGTGTAGTATGGAGTAATTAGTTTCAGATACGTTACATCAGTGTGGAAATGTAAGGTCTGAAATTATTGATGAGGCCCTCCACCTGTCCGCCGCGCAGTCACGCGGACAGAGAGGAACACACTTGGTTGAATCTATAAATTCAACGATGGAAATGCGACCACAGCATTTATAAAGGATGAAAATGCGCAATGCATTTGAAGCGTGGGCACAACGGGATGGTCATATTGTTCGCCGTCGTGAAGACAAGCCGGAGGAATATCTGGTCTTTGAAACCCAGCGTCGCTGGGTGATCTGGCAAGCGGCCCTGGCGCATGGCAAGGCCACTGCGGCCACCAAGTCGTCGGCCAAGGCCAAGGATGGCGTCGCCGAGCCGTCGAAGACGGTGGCGCAGAAGCCGGCCGACGAGACCGCCGTGCGCAACCAGGTCCTCAATGAGGTGCTGGATGCTTTCAGCGACCTCGACGACAACGCCGGCATCGAAGGCGTGCTCAAGGTGATTCAGGGCTTGAAGAAGAAGCAGAAGTCGCTGGCGGAAGAAAAATCGGCAGGCTGATGCAGCAATTCAGGCACTACAAGGGCGGTCTGTACGAGCTGGTGTGCATTGCCACGCTCGAATCGGACCTGTCCGAGATGATTGTCTATCGCGCGGCCGACGGCTCGATCTGGACGCGGCCGCGCGACGTCTTCTTTCAGCTCGTCGAGGTCGATGGCCAGCTGGTGCCGCGCTTCGCGCCGGTGTCCTGAGACGCAGTTTTTCTGCGAAAGTGCCCATGAAAACCACACAGATCGCCACACAGATCGCCACACAGATCGCCACACAGGCAGCGCTGGCGCTGGCCTTGTCCGCGCTGGCGGGCTTGGCGGCCGCCGAAACCATCGGCTCGGTCGACACTGCCTTCAAGCTGATCGGCCCGGACCACAAGGTGGTGGTCGAAGTGTTCGACGACCCCAGGGTCGGCGGCGTCAGCTGCTATCTGTCGCGCGCCAAGACCGGCGGCATCAAGGGCGCCATCGGGATCGCCGAAGACAAGGCTGAATCGTCGGTGGCCTGCCGCCAGGTCGGCACGCTCGCGTTCAAGGGCAAGGTGCCGATGCAGGAAGAGGTGTTTTCCGAGCGCGCCTCGATCTTCTTCAAGCATGTGCGGGTCGTGCGCATGGTCGATGCCAAGCGCAACACCCTGGTGTACCTGGTGTATTCGGACCGCCTGATCGAGGGCAGTCCGAAGAACAGCGTCACGGCCGTGCCCGTGTTGTCGAACCAAGCAATTCCTGTCCAGTAAAAAGTTTCCCTCATGAATGAGCGCAAGCTGCCGTAAACAGGGCAGATGCTTTTTTCTGGTGGGGGAGACAATGGATACGATTCGACTGGGCGGCAAGATGCTGCCGCTGGTGGCCATGCTGGCCTTGCTGTCCGCCCTGGGCGGCTGCGCAACCCTCTCCGATACAACGCAGCAACAGCTAACCGTGCACGCGATCGCGCAGAACCGCGAAGTGGCCGGTGTCGGTTGTATCTTGAGTAACAAGGCGGGCCGCTGGTTCGTGCTTGCCCCCGGCCGCGTGACGATCCAGAAGAGCGCGGGCGACCTGGCCATCGATTGCAAGAAGGATGGCCTGGGCGCGGCCAACGAAGTGGTAAGCTCGCGCTTCGACACGGGCAAAATGATCGGCAATGTGATCATCAGCGGCGGCCTCGGTTACCTGGCCGACAAGCGCTCGGGCGCCGGTTTCGATTATCCAAGCACCCTGACCGTGCTGCTGCAAGCCGCGCCAGCGGCCGTTGAAGAGGCGCCGGTCAATGCCACGGTGATGTTCTAGGCATCGCGCCCCGGCGCCGCCACGGCGTCGACGGCGGCGATCAGCGCGCCGGCGTCGAACGGCCTCGCAAGAAAGTCCACCGCGCCAAGCGCACCGGCCTCGCGCGCGTGCGCCGCGTTCTCTCCCGCCGCGATGAACACCACCGGCACAGCCGCGCCATCGCGCTGGCACAGCGCCCGATACAGGGCGATACCCGACATGCCAGCCAAATCCACATCGAGCACCAGGCAGGCGATATGCGCCGGTTCGGCGGCGAGAAAATCTTCGGCCGACGCGAAGCCGAGCGCCTTGTGGCCGGCGGCCGTCAACTCATGCAGCAAGGCCTGGCGCAAGTCGGGGTCGTCATCGACCAGCACCACCGAGGCTTGCCCGGCATGTTGGGAAGCGTGCTCCGTGGCGGAGTGCTCTTGGGTGGAGTGGAAGTGGTGGGCCATGGGCCCACCATAGCGCCCTTTCGGCTCAGGCGCAAATAAGAGGTCGGCAATGGCGCGCGGGAATACCGGCGCCGTGCGGGCGGGCGCGGGGCGCGCCCGTTTGCCGCTTCTGCCGGTCCGTCCGGCCTGTCAGTGACCGTGCTGCGTCTCGTACTCGTCGGCCTCGGCCTTGGTGGCGTGGACGATGCCATCCGGATGCTCGGGCGGGGTGTACAGGGTGTACAGGCGCAGCGGCTCGCTGCCGGAGGTGTTGATGACATTGTGTTCGGTGCCGGCCGGGATCACCACGGCGGTGCCGTCTTCGAGCTGGTGTTCTTCGCCGTCGAGGATGGCGACGCCGCGGCCCTGTTCGACCCGGATGAACTAGTCGTGGCCGGTGTGATGCTCCATGCCGATCTCTTCGTTCGGCCGCAAGGTCATGATCACGAGCTGGCTGCGCGCCGTGGTGTACAGCACTTCGCGGAAATTCTCGCCTTCGAGCGTCTTTTGTTCAATGTTGATGCTGTAGCCGGACATGGGATTCTCCTGAGATGAAGGTGAAACTGACTTGAGCGTTTGACGCGCGCGAGCGGCTTTGGTTGGCCGTCCGCGCGCGCCAGGGCGCGCCAGCGGCTGTCAGGTGCGATTGATCAGGAAGGTCGACAGCAGCGGCACCGGCCGCCCGGTCGCGCCCTTGGCGCCGCCCGACTTCCAGGCGGTGCCGGCGATGTCGAGGTGGGCCCACGTGTACTTGCGGGTGAAGTTTTCCAGGAAGCAGGCGGCGGTGACGCTGGCGCCGCCCGGGGTGCCGATGTTGGCCAGGTCGGCGAAGTTGGACTTGAGCTGCTCGTTGTAGGCTTCCTCGATCGGCAGGCGCCAGGCGGTGTCGTTGGCTTCCTTGCCGGCGGCCAGCAATTCCATCGCCAGCTGCTCGTGCTCGTCGTCGCCGCGGGTGAACAGGCCGGAATTGTGATTTCCCAGTGCGACGATGCAGGCGCCGGTGAGGGTGGCGATGTCGATCACGGCGGCCGGGTTGAAGCGCTCGCAGTAGGTGAGGGCGTCGCACAGGATCAGGCGGCCTTCGGCGTCGGTGTTGAGCACTTCGATCGTCAGGCCGTTCATCGAGGTGTCGATGTCGCCCGGCTTGGTGGCGCGGCCCGACGGCATGTTTTCGCAGCTGGCGATGACGCCGATCACGTTCAGTTTCAAGCCCATCTCGCCGATCGCGCGGAAGGTGCCGAGCACCGAGGCGGCGCCGCACATGTCGTACTTCATCTCGTCCATGCCGGGACCGGGCTTGATCGAGATGCCGCCGGTGTCGAAGGTGATGCCCTTGCCGACCAGCACCACCGGCGCATCCTTCGGCTTGCCGCCCATGTGCTTGAGCACGATGAATTTGGGCGGCTCCTCGCTGCCGTTGGTGACCGACAGGAAGCTGCCCATCTTGAGCGCTTCGAGTTGCTTGCGTTCGAGCACTTCGACGTCGAATTTGTACTCCTTGGCCAGTTTCTTGGCGGTGTTGGCCAGGTAAGTGGGGGTGCAGACGTTGGCCGACAGATTGCCCAGTTCCTTGGTCAGGTCCATGCCGCGCGCGATCGCCAGCGCCTGGGTCAGGGCCGGTTTGAGGTCGCGCCCGCCGGGCACGGCGACGGTGACCTTGCGCACGCCGGCCGGGGCCGGGTCCTTCTTGCTTTTCTGCGCGTCGGTGCGAAACACGCTGTCGTGGGCGGCGACGACGATGGCGCGCAGGGCCCAGGCCGGGTCGCGCGATTTCACATCTTCGAGCGGTAATGCGATAATGGCGTCCGCGGCGCCGAGCGAGGCGAAGGCCTTGAGGGTGGCGCCAACGGCCGAGGTGAAGCTTTTTTCGCTGGGCGCCTCGTCGGCGCCGAGGCCGACGAGCAGCACGCGGGCCGCGCCGGCGCCGGCGATACCGCGCAGCAGCAGGGTCGAACCGGGCTTGCCGGTGATGTCGCCGGACTTGAGCGCGGCGCTGATGTCGCCCGCTTGATCAAAGGCTTTGGCCGCCTGCGACAGTTTTTTGTTTTCATAGACTCCCACCGCGACGCAGCCGGATTTGGCGGAGGCGATGGTGTTTTTTGTGTCGAATGCTTTTATGCTAAAGTCCATTTGATATTTTCTCCATGATCTTCGTGTGCTTGGGTTAAGTCGCGCCTTGCCCGATTTCCGATGTAACTTCTGATTATAACTATCGAATGATCTTTCACCGCGCTCTCCGACGAGAAATGGCAAGTTCCGCCGGCGCCACCTTCACGGTGTTGTTTACCATCTCGGTCACCTGGACCCTGATGCGCATCCTCGGCGAGGCGGCCGGCGGCAAGGTGTCCTCGGCCGACATCATCGCCCTGATCGGCTTTGCGGTGCTGAATTATCTGCCAACCATCGTCATCCTCACCAGTTTTATTTCGGTGCTGATGGCCGTCACGCGCAGCTATCGCGACTCCGAAATGGTGGTGTGGTTCGCCTCCGGCCTGTCGCTGGTGCGCTGGGTGCGTCCGGTGCTGGTGTTCGCGCTGCCGCTGGTGCTCGTCACCGGCGCCCTGAGCCTGGTGGCGACGCCGTGGGCCAGGATGAAGAGCATGGAATTTGCCGAGCGCTTCGAAAAGCGCGAAGACTTGAAGAAGGTCTCGCCCGGCCAGTTCAAGGAATCCGGTTCGAGCAACCGGGTGTTCTTCGTCGAGAGCGCGCCGGACAAATCGAACGCGGTGCAAAACGTCTTCATCAACAGCGTCGACCCTACCGGCACCACCGTGGTGGTGGCCAAGGAAGGGGTGATCGAAGGCGACGGCAAGGGCGGCCAGTTCCTGGTGCTCAAGAACGGCCGGCGCTACCAGGGTAAACCGGGCCAGGCCGATTTCCAGTCGATGGAATTCGAGCGCTACAGCATGCGCTTCGCCAGCCGCGTGCCGGTGCTGGGCGCGGACACGGCGGTGCAGGGATTGTCGACGCCGGCCTTGTTCCTCAATCCGACCAAGGAGGCGATGGCCGAATTCCTGTGGCGGATCGCCGCGCCCATCATGTGCGCGCTGTTGATGCTGCTGGCCATTCCGCTCGGCTTTGTCAATCCGCGCGCCGGCAGCTCGGCCAACCTGATCCTGGCGCTGCTGATCTTTTTCACCTACATCAACCTGGTCAAGGTGACCGAGGGCAGCGTCAAGGTGGGCCGGATCGATTTCGCGATGGGCTGGTGGCCGCTGCACCTGGCCGTCGCGCTGCTGATCATGGGCCTGTTCGCCTCGCGCCTGAACGTCAACCACCGCTACCACCCGCTGGTGCTGCTCAGCAGTCTCAAACATGGCCGCATCCGCAAGGGGGCGCCGACATGAAGATCCTGCAGCGCTACTTCTTCGTCAACATCATCCAGGCGGTGGCCTTCGTGCTGCTCGCCTTTCTGGCGCTGGCCGCCTTCAACGACCTGGCGGCCGAAATGCCGAACGCCGGCAAGGGCGGCTACCTGATCCAGCACGTGTTCCTGTACGTGCTGCTGCTGCTGCCCGGCCACGTGTACGAGGTGATGCCGGCGGCCGCGCTGATCGGCACCGTGTACACGCTGGCGCAGTTCGCGGCGACGTCGGAATTTACCATCATGCGCGCCTCGAGCATGTCGACCCTGATGGCCGGCACCATGCTCTTCAAGATCGGCATCGTGTTGGTCGCGGTCACCTTCGTGTTCGGCGAATTGATCACGCCGATGAGCGCGCCGTTCGCCGAAAGGCTCAAGCTGAGCGCCAAGGGCGCCACGGTGTCGCAGGAATTCCGCTCGGGGATGTGGACCAAGGATAATGTGCACCGCGACGGCATGCAGGGGCCGGTGACCGGCTCGCGCTTTTTCAATGTGCGCCAGTTCAAGGCCGACGGCCAGCTGATCGACGTCAAGCTCTACGAATTCGACACTAATTTCAGGATGCGTTCCCTGATCACGGCGGCTTACGCCACCTACGGCGGCAACAACACCTGGAACCTGAGCGACGTCACCGAGACGCTGTTTACCAACACGCGCGCGCTGCCCGATCCGGCCGCGCCGGCGCCGGCCGGCACCAGCCTGCAAACCCGCTTCGGCCAGGACACCAGCGCGGTCGGCACGCGCAAGCTGGCCAGCATGCAGCTGGTGTCGGAGATCACGCCGAAGATCCTGTCGGTGTCGGCCGCCGATCCGGAGCAGATGTCGGCCAACGAACTGGCGGTCTACACGCGCCACCTGGCCGAGAACCGCCAGCAGTCGGACCGCTTCAAGATCGCGTTCTGGAAAAAGCTGTTCGACCCGTTCGCCATTTTCGTGCTGATGGCGCTGGCGCTGCCGTTCGCCTACCTGAACACGCGCAGCGGCGGCGTGAGCCTCAAGATCTTCATCGGCATCATGATCGGCATCGGCTTCATGTTGATCAACACCCTGTTCTCGCATCTCGGTTTGCTGACCACCTGGCCGCCGGTGGTGACCGCGATCGCGCCGAGCGTCTTGTTCCTGCTGCTGGCGCTGGGCGCCTTGTGGTGGGTGGAGCGACACTGATGAATAAACGTGCCCTGATCCTGTTTGCCCACGGCGCGCGCGCCGCCTCGTGGGCCGCGCCGTTCGAGCGCTTGCGTGATCTCACCCAGGCCAGGACGCCGGAGCTGCCGGTGTCGCTGGCCTTTCTCGAACTGATGGAGCCGCGCCTGCCGGCGCAGGTGGCCATGCTGGCCGCCGATGGCGTGGCCGAGATCACCATCGTGCCGGTGTTCCTGGGACGCGGCGGGCACTTGCTGCGCGACCTGCCGCTGATCGTCGAGGAACTGCAAGCGGCCCATCCGGGGCTGGCGATCAAGGTGGTGGGGGCGGTCGGCGAAGACCCCGGCGTGCTCGACGCCATGGCGCGGTACTGCGTCGACTCGGCCTCGGTCTCGGCCCCGGTTTCGGCGTCCTCCGGCGACGCCTGAAGGACCGCATGCTGGTATTGAAGCTGTCGCTGGTCCCCGGCTTTTTGCTGCTCATTTCGCTCGCCTCGAAGCGCTGGGGACCGGGCGTGGCGGGCTGGCTGTCAAGCCTTCCCGTGATCGCCGGGCCGGTGGTGTTTTTCCTCACGCTGACCCACGGTGTCGCCTTCGGCACGGCTGCGGCCAACGGCTCGATGGCGGCGGTGTTCGCCTCGGTCTCGTTCGGCGCGGTGTACGTGTTCATCGCGCGGCGCCGCGCCTGGCCGCTGGCGCTGGCCGGCGGCCTGCTGGCCTGGACCCTGGCGGCCGCGATCAGCGCGACCTTGTTCACGTCGGCCAGTGGCTCGCTGCTGATCGCCTTGCTCACTTTGCTCATCGCGCCGCGCGTGTTCCCGGCCAAGGGCGAGAAGCCGGGCGCCAGCGTGATCAGCATGCCCGACATGGCCGTACGCATGCTGGCCGGCTTTCTGCTGGTGCTGTGCGTGACCTCGGCGGCCGACCTGGTGGGGCCGCGCTGGAGCGGGCTGCTGGCGGTGTTTCCGGTGCTCGCCAGCGTGCTGGCGGTGTTCTCGCACCGGCATCAGGGCTACGCGTTTTGCGCGGCGCTGTTGCGTGGACTGGCGACCGGGCTGTATGCCTTCGTGGCGTTTTTCCTGGTGCTGTCGGCGGGCCTGGCGCGGCTGGGCGTGGCGATGGCGTTCGGCCTGGCGGTGCTCACCGCGCTGGTGGTGCACGCGGCGGGACGGCGGCATCTGCTGTAGACGTGATGTGCCTGTCGCGCCTTCCGGCGCCTGTTGCTGGCCGGGTGCTCGAGCAAGACCGCGCCTTCCGGTGCCAGCGTGCCGCAGCCTGTGGTGGCCAAGGCGCCGAAGTCCTCCCTGAACCGCCGGATACCCGTTGGACACAGGCTGTTCAGTTGAGTCCAAAATCCCTGTCTCGCCGGTACAGCGCCAAAAACAAGCGGCTGTTCGAGCGACAACCGTCGAGCGATTCGCCGCGAAATTCTGTGGACATTCGTCCGGCAAAGAACTAATATCCCAAGCCCGGTATCGATAACATAAAGCCGTCGATAAGGCATTCCGGATTGATGAGGCTTGGTTCGATGGCTGCCTTGCTTGAGTGTGGGTTTGATTGAAAGTAGAAAATAGTGGGGACAAGGGTGTCGGCATGTGCTGGCAAGGCGCCCCAGCCACGAGCCTCAGCGTGCGCGCCGGGAAGGACCGCATCTGCACCGTGGTCGACACGGCGACCGAAAACACCTGCAACACGATTGCGAAGACGGCGACCATTACCGTTGCGCACGACCAGTCCGGCCAGTAAGCCGGCTGTGCGCCATCGCGCCGTCCCTCCATGATGACGCGATGGCATTTGGAAGAAAATCACATGGGTAAATCGCTGATCGTTTTCAAGAGAACCAGCAATCTGATGCTGCAATTTATCGGCCAAGAAATGTCCATCGGTGACGTGCTGCCGTCGGAACAGCACCTCGCAAACGTGTGCCAGGCCAGCCGCAGCGCGGTGCGCAGCGCGATCACCTATTTGCACACGCGGCGCGTGCTCGCGGCCATGAGCGAACGTCGCGTGCTCCGCTTGCCGGCGGACGACGATTATTTCGCCGTGGAGGAACTGCGCTCCGGCTCGGACCGGGTCGAGCAAGCCTTGATGGAAAAAGTGCTCAAGCGCGACATGCAGCCGGGCGCCGAGTTCGGCGAATCGGAACTGGCGCGCGAATCGGGCGCGAGCACGGTCAGCGTGCGCGAATTCCTGATTGGCTTCGCGCGCTACGGCCTGATCGAGAGAAAGCCGCGCGGCGGCTGGCGTTTATGCGCCTTCGACGATACCTTTGCCAACGAACTGGCCGATATGCGGCAGCGCTTCGAATTCGATGCGGTCGAATGCTTCTGCGCGCTGCCGCCGGACAGTCCCGCGCACCTGGATCTGGCCCGGCTGATCGCCAGGCACCTTGAGCTCAGGCCGCGCATGCATTCCTGCTACGGCGAATTTCCGGCGCTGGACCGGGATTTCCATACCTTTCTGATCGGCCTGCTGAAGAATCGCTTCGCGCAAGGTTTTTACGACGTCGCGTCGTTCGTGTTCCACTATCACTACCAGTGGGAAAAGAGCGGTCAACGCGAACGCACGACCCACGCCCTGGACGAACATCTGGCCATCTTGCTCGCCTTGTCGGCGCACGACGAGGCCAAGGCATTGGTCGCCATGCGAACCCACCTGGACAGCGCGCGCCGGACGCTGTCGGACGCCATCCAGGGCCGGATTGGTCCCGCCGCCACCTGAATCGGCGGGGGCGCAAGCGTTCTGTCGTCGTGGCGGGAAGTGACCGCGGCGCCATCGCGGCATGACGGTGGGGCGGGCGCGCGCCGTGCTTGTGACGAAATACCACTGAAAACGCGGGGCAGCGAAAAGCTCTGGACATCGGCACAGGCGTGGATTACGATCTGATATCGATACCAATCGGCAATTCGTGCCGGTGCATCGGGACGTCGTTAATTTTTTTTGCACTACTAGGTTTATTTAATATAAAAGACCGTCGGCGAGTGAGGCGCATTGGTGAAAAGGATTCCTGCGGGCTTTTTTTTGGGCAATTTGGTTCGTTATATTTAAAAGACTGTTTTAAAAAACAGATGTTCACATTCAGCAGTTCACAGGAGGAGACCCACAATGAACTTAATTACAATCGACAGGTCGCGCAGGCGGCTGGCGTCGATCTTCGTCGCGGCCGGCATCGCCGCGACGCTGGTCCCGGGACCGGGGCACTTTGCCCAGGCCGCCAATCAGATTGAAACCCTTGCCACCAGTTACGTGCCCACGGTCAGCGAGTCCATCGATGCGAGCGGCTTCAAGCATCCCGGGCTCGGCTACACCAAGCAAATGCTGGAAAATGTCCAGCTCCAGGTGCGGACCCAACAGCAACCCTGGACCGACTATTTCAACGATATAGCCGGGTATGATTCCTCGTCGAAGACGCCGACGGTGAAGAACACCGGCAATGGCACCACGCCGCGCTTCCCCGGCCTGGCGTCGCAGGCGATGAACGATACCTTCATATCCGACGGGATGGCGGCGTACGGGCAAGCCGTCATGTACCTGCTCACCGGCGACGAGGTCTATCGCGCCAATGGCATGCGCATCATCCGCATCTACGAGCAGATGGACCCGACCAAGTACGCGTATTTCACCGATGCGCACATCCACACCGGCATTCCGCTCCAGCGCATGTTGGCCGGCGCGGAAATCCTGCGCTATACGAGCACCCAGAACCCGGCGCTGGCCTGGACCGACGACGATACGGCCAAGCTCACCGCCAATCTGATCGTGCCGGTCATGCAGACCTTCAACAGCTCCAACGCCCGCTTCATGAACCAGCATCTGTACACGACCATTGCAAAAATGTCGGGTGCGATCTTCACCGGCAACGTGGCGGAATATAACAAGGCCGTGGAATGGTTCACCGTCAACGAGGACGCGGTGGACCAGGGCCAGAACGGCGCCATCAAGGCCTTGTTCCGGCTGGTGACCAGGAACGACCAGACCGGCGAGCCGGTCACGCCGGCGGTGCAGCACGTCGAAATGGGCCGCGACCAGGCCCACGGCGGCGGCGACATCACCAACGCGGAAATCCTGGCGCGCATGATGAACGCGCAGGGCACCAAGGTCGATCCGGTCGAGGGCACGGTGTCGACGGCGCCGAACGCGGTCGGTCCTTACGAATTCCTCGACGACCGCATCCTGACCGCCGCCGAGCTGTATGCCAGCTTCATGGTCGGCTACCAGATCCCGTGGGTGCCGACCGCTTCGCGCAGCGACCCTGACGGCAACCCGACGGTCTTGTATTACGGCGTCTCGAACGGCGTGCGCGGCCGCACGTCGATGGCCTTGTGGGATCTGTTCTACTATTACCAGTACGTGCGCGGGCTCGACATGACGCAGCGCGCGCCGAACTTCACCAAGTACTTCAGCGCACGCGGCTACAATAACTGGAGCGGCCACGATGGCGGCGGCGATTACTGGCTCGGCATTCCGGCGCAGGCGGCCCAGGCGGAAGGCGCCAAGTACGGCGTCATGTCGTCGGTCGGCTCGATTCGCGAAGTGGAGGACCGCTACACCGCGCTCGACAGCAACACCGTGCTGATGCAGGAAGGGACCACGAAGTTTCTCCGCGTCACCGCCACCACGGCGGGCACCTCGCTGGCCGTGTTTGGCTACGGCGGCGGCGGCACCTATGGCATTCGCATCCGCACCAACGGCACCGCCACCGGCACCGTCAGAGGTATATCCTTCAAGTTGCCCGATACCCAGGGCCAGTGGCGCTATGTGGTTTTGCCCATCGCGTCCGACGAATTCCAGGGATATGTC
Organism: Massilia sp.; assembly: GCA_039927975.1. Lineage (GTDB taxonomy): Bacteria > Pseudomonadota > Gammaproteobacteria > Burkholderiales > Burkholderiaceae_D > JBDSTZ01. Next base: position 12,769 of record JBDSTZ010000164.1, read on the forward strand.
TTTA
>JBDSTZ010000165.1:0-6619 GCA_039927975.1 Massilia sp.
GATCATGGCGTCAAAACGAACCAGCGACCTGATTCCTCTGTGCCACCCGCTGGCGCTGACACGCGTGGCGGTCGATTTCGAGACCGATGTGGCAACGTCCAGCGTGCACTGCCGCGCGCAGGTGGAAACCGTCGGCAAGACCGGGGTCGAGATGGAAGCGCTCACCGCCGTCCAGGTGGGCTTGCTGACGATTTACGATATGTGCAAGGCGGCCGACCGCGGCATGGTGATGACCGATGTGCGGGTGCTGGAAAAGCAGGGCGGCAAGTCGGGGGCGTGGCGGGCAAGCTGAGACGGTGCGGTCAGAAGTGGCCGGTCACCCAGATGCGGGGATGGTAGTAATTGCCGTCGTACCAAGCCGCTTGAGCCGCGTTGAGCGCCCCCTCCCTGCCGCCCTTGGCGATATCAGCCTGGATCGTCGTGACCACGACCAGCAATGCTGCCAATATCAGACTGCCGGCCATGGCGCGGACCGGGAAGGACGGCGGCTGCGGCGCGAGCTCATGGCGGAATTGCCAGCTCCAGCCAGCCGCACACCCAATAAAGAGTGCGATGAGCAGCTGGCTGACGGGCATGACGATCAATCCTGAGACGAGTCCGTCGATAAGGATTGCGGATCCGGTTGCTATCCAAGCTGCGAGCGTGGCCTGATTCTGCGCATCATCCGGCGCTATCCGGTGCCCGGTTTTCAATAGGCCGAGCAAGCCGAGTCCGATCGCGCCGCTCACGCTGCACAGTGCGGGCAATCCCCACTCGGCGCCGATCTGCAGGACCCAGTCGTGGGGGTGGGCGGCTATGCGCACATCAATTCCGTAATGTGCGAAATGCAAAGGTCCAACGCCAAGCAGGGGATGCGCCGTCATCAGATCGAGAGCGCGGTGCCACAGGCCCCAGCGCGATGAGGTCGGATCGCTTGCCGTTCGCGCGGCCACGTCCTGAAGCATGCCGAATGGATGCATGCCGATCAGCAGCGGTATGAATGCAAAAAACACCGCATAGATCGCGAGGCCCAGCAAGGCCGTGAGCAGCATCGTCTTGCAAAATCCGAAGGCATGGCGGCGACGAAGGCATAGCGCCAGGAGCGTGCCCGCAGCCAGTCCCATCATCGTGCCACGTCCACTGCTCAGCAATAGCAGCGTCCACCAGCCACCGGTCAGCGCGTACATCGGCCATCTAGCGGATGCGCCTTTGGGAATGCGACAGCACTGCAATACCAGCAATGGCAACAAGATGGTTTGGGCGTGGTTGAGGAAGCGGTAATTGCTAAAGCCCGGCGCAAATGCACCGAGCACGGGTTGGGTGCGGGTTGTCGTGGCCGCGAGATAGATCAGCAGATTTTGCAGGAAGTAGAGCAGGCAACCGGCGGCCAGAATATTGAGCACGCGCGTCAGTCCCGATGCCCCGTGGGCGGCGATTTCACCTGCGATTCCCATGGCGAGAACCAGTAGCAGGAGGAAAAAGGACAGTTCCAGAAAGGCGTGGTGGGGAGAATAGGCGATCACGCTTGAGGCGAAGCCAAGCGCGAAGAAAGACAAGATCGACAACAGGACGAGCCGGTTACCGAGAATGACGGTGAAACCGGAAAAGCGTGCGCCAAGGAAAACAGGTACCGCAAGCAAGAGCGCGACTACCTGCAAGCTGCGTTGATCGTTATGGCCGTCGGGCGCGAAAAAACAGAGCATGGTCGCGATGCAAACGACGAGCGTCAGACCGAAGCGTCTTGTCCAGGCCAGCAATTCCGGCATGTCAGCGCCAGACCCGCCCAATCCTCGCTGCCGCATGTGCATGGCTCGCTCCAACTCGTAAAAAAGGAACAGCCGCCCGAAGGCGGCTGCTCGTTCTTGCTACACAAGCAGATTAGGTGCCGGTGCTGTTCTTGAGGATCGCAGCGTTGGCGGCGGCGTTGTTCGCCGAGGTGATGGTGGTGGCGATTGCCCAGGTCACGGCGGAAGTACCTGCGGTCGGCGTGAAAGTGATGGTGTCGGAAGAAGTGATGTTCTTGCCCAGGCCAGCTTTCAGTTTCTCTTCAATAATACCGTTGGTGGTAACCGTGATGGCCGATACTTCGTTGGTTGGGGTGAACGCAGGGAAAGCATTCGGCGAATCGGTCGTGTTGCATTTCTGAATGTCGCCACCGGCTTCCTGGGCGCAAACAGAAACGGCGGTCTTGTAGACGTCGGCCGCGGTCATCGCGTTAGCCAGCTTGGCCTTCACCGTGTAATCGCTGTAGGCAGGAATCGCCACTGCAGCCAGGATACCGATAATTGCCACGACGATCATCAATTCGATCAGGGTGAAACCAGCTTGTGCCTTCTTAACCATTTTCATCGATTTCATTTTGCTACTCCTTCGGGGGTTGGGTTGTATGGTGCCGCCCTTTCCATACAGCAATAGGTGTGCCAGCCCGTTTTTCCCTCATTTTGTTGTCGAAGAAGTATTTTTTCGCCGGATTTCAACCGAAATTTGTCAATTGGGGCGACAATTTTTGTCAGTCGGCGCAGGATTTGTCACTGCGCTGACAAAAATTGGACTATGCGGGATGCATGGAAAACAACATGACGGTGCCGGTCAGCTCGATCAGGTCGCCGTGCGCCAGCAAGCGTGGCGTCTTGCTCAAGGCTTCCTTGTTGACCAGCGCCACGCCGTCGCCCTCGACGTGGGCGATCGCGTAGCCATCGGCGCGGCGGCTGATGATCACCACCAGAACGCCCGGGCTGCCGAGCGTGGTGACCGGTTTGACCAGGTTCAGCTTCTTGCCGGCGTTGGCGCCGTTCTGCACTTCAATGCTGGCCAGCCTGGGCGGCGCCAGGGTCGGGCCGGCCGGCGCCGCGACCAGCGGCGGGCCGCTGCGAAATTCGATCGAGAACTTGGCGATGGTGATCTTGTCCTTGTCCTTGAGTTCAGCGCGGGCGATGCGCCGGCCGTTGACGAAGGTGCCGTTGGTGCTGTCGAGGTCTTCCAGCACCACGCCGTCGCCCACCGGCGCCAGCGTCGCGTGGCGGCCGCTCACGGCCACGTGCTCGAGCACGACATTGTTTTGCGGATGACGCCCGAGGGTGGTCCGCTCGGTGCCGAGCTGGACTTCCTGCACCACCTGGGCATCACGCGAAATGATAATTTTTGCCACTGATAGATCTCCGTCGGGCCGTGGCCAGAATGAAAAACGGGGAGCACACGCTCCCCGTTATTATTGCCTAGCCTGGGCCGAGCTTACAACTTACAGCATCGCCTGCAGCAAACGCGCCATTTCGGACGGGTTCTTGGTGGCCTTGATGCCGCATTCTTCCATGATGTCGAGCTTGGCTTGCGCGGTGTCGGCGCCGCCCGAGATCAGCGCGCCGGCGTGGCCCATGCGCTTGCCCGGTGGCGCGGTGACGCCGGCGATGAAGCACACGACCGGCTTCTTCATATTGTCCTTGATCCAGTATGCCGCATTCGCTTCATCCGGTCCACCGATCTCGCCGATCATGATCACCGCGTCGGTGTCCGGATCGTCGTTGAACATCTTCATGATGTCGATGTGTTTCAGACCGTTGATCGGGTCGCCGCCGATGCCCACCGCCGACGACTGGCCCAGACCGAGCGCGGTCAGCTGGCCGACCGCTTCGTACGTCAACGTGCCCGAACGCGAGACCACGCCGATGCGGCCCTTGCGGTGGATGTGGCCCGGCATGATGCCGATCTTGATTTCGTCTGGGGTGATCAGGCCTGGGCAGTTAGGGCCCAGCAGCAAGGTCTTGGAGCCGGCCTTGGCCATGCGGTCCTTGAGCGCCATCATGTCGCGCACAGGAATGCCTTCGGTGATGCAGATCGCCAGGTCCAGCTCGGCTTCGACCGCTTCCCAGATCGCGGCGGCGGCGCCTGCCGGCGGCACGTAGATGACCGACACGTTGGCGCCGGTTTCTTTTTTCGCTTCCGAGACGTTGGCGAAAATCGGGATGCCTTCGAAGTCTTCGCCGGCTTTCTTCGGGTTGACGCCGGCGACGAAGCATTCCTTGCCGTTCGCGTAGTCGCGGCACATGCGGGTGTGGAACTGGCCGGTCTTGCCGGTGATTCCCTGGGTTACGACTTTGGTATCTTTATTGATCAGAATCGACATGTTATTTCCTTATTAGGCTTTACCAGCAGCGGCGGCGACGACGGCCTTGGCTGCGTCTTCCATCGTATCGGCGGCGATGATCGGCAGGCCGGAGTCGGCCAGCATCTTCTTGCCCAGATCTTCATTGGTGCCCTTCATGCGCACCACCAGCGGCACTTGCAGCGACACGGCCTTGGAGGCGGTGATGACGCCTTCGGCGATCACGTCGCAGCGCATGATGCCGCCGAAAATGTTGACCAGGATGGCTTTCAGGCCTGGGTTCTTCAGCATGATCTTGAACGCTTCGGTCACCTTCTCGGCCGTGGCGCCACCGCCGACGTCGAGGAAGTTGGCCGGCTCGCCGCCGAACAGCTTGATGGTGTCCATGGTGGCCATGGCCAGGCCGGCGCCGTTGACCAGGCAGCCGATGTTGCCGTCGAGCGAAATGTAGGCGAGGTCGAATTTCGACGCTTCGACTTCGGCCGGATCTTCTTCGTCCAGGTCGCGGTAGGCGACGATTTCAGGGTGACGGTACAGGGCGTTCGAATCGAAATTGAACTTGGCGTCGAGCGCGATGACCTTGCCCGAACCGGTCAGGATCAGCGGGTTGATTTCGGCCAGCGAGGAGTCGGTCTCCCAGTACGCCTTGTACAGGCCCTTGAGCTGGACGCGGGCGTCGGCGATCGATTCGGCAGGCACGCCGATCTTGGCCGAGATGTCGTCGGCTTCGGCGTCGGTCAGGCCGACCGATGGGTCGATCGCGATCTGGTGGATCTTTTCCGGGTTCGAATACGCCACTTCCTCGATGTCCATGCCGCCTTCGGACGAGGCCATCAGGACCACGCGCTGGCTGACCCGGTCGGTGACCATCGACACGTACAGTTCTTTCTTGATGTCGGCGCCTTCTTCGATCAGCAGGCGGTTGACCTTCTGGCCTTCAGGACCGGTCTGGTGCGTGATGAGCTGCATGCCGAGAATCTGGCTGGCGTATTCCTTGACTTGCTCGAGCGACTTGGCGACCTTGACGCCGCCGCCCTTGCCGCGGCCGCCCGCGTGGATTTGCGCCTTGACGACCCACACCGGGCCTCCCAGCGTCTCGGCGGCCTTGACGGCTTCTTCCACGGACATGCACGGAATGCCGCGCGGTACCGTCACCCCGAACTGCCTGAGGATTTCTTTGCCCTGATACTCATGGATTTTCATGCTGGCTTCCCTTCGTCTGATACTGATTTGTAGAATTAGAATTACGGTTTATAAATGCGGTGCTGTTGGTCGAGATAAAAACGGGAACTGCGAGTACTACGATTGCTAGCCCTGCTTCGGGGCCGGTTTGGCCACCCAGCGCGGATAGTATTTGGCGACCGCCGGACCGTCGGCGCGCAAGGCGTGGCAACGGTTGATCTGGAACGGCGCACCCTGCTCCCCGCCGGCCCGCGCGCCGCCGAAGCCGGCGATATCGCGGCCGAGGGCCTGGAAGGCGGCGGTGGGGAGAATGAGCGACAGTTCGGTCAGGTGGGTGCAGCCGAGCACGCCCGACAGGCGGTCTTTCAGGCGCAGCCGGAAATGATCCGTCAGCGACAGGCCGATCAGGCTTTTATAGGCAGGAGCAATCGTGTCGCAATAACCCGGGTACGGCACGGCATCGGACGCGGCTTCCGCATCGACGATGAGCATGTCGGGGTTGATGGTCAGACGCAGTTTGAGGTCGTGGACAGGCACACCGGCGGCGCGCGGGCCGGAGGTGAGCACGATATCACTGGATTTGATATCGGTTATATGCGCGTCAAGATCCCACAAGCCATCGTCGCGGGCATAAGCCTGGACCTGGATGGCGCGCGTATGCCGCAAGGTGCGGGGAACGGAGGATGACAGGGGCATAAAAACCAATGCCGGAAATGCGGCGGTAAATGACTGCAGCCGTTGTGCTGATGCACGTTGTCGCAGTTTCTACGACAACAACCGCTCATGCGGCGCTGCTTAAACCACAAAATTTTAGCACAGGATGAGTACACGTTGCGATGCAACACAGATATTTGCTTGAATAGTTTTAGTTGCCTATCGGCATGATGATGAGCGATAACTGAATGGCACCAACTTGGGGCGCCGGTGCCGGTGCGGCCGCCTCGCTTATGCGCCGTGGGTGCAACGCCTTCCGCCGGTGAGGGGCAGGCGCTGAACAGGCGACCTGCGGCGGAAGGCGTTTGCCCGGCAACGTCCAGCTTGTGGACGATAATCGTGGTGCGAAAATGCTGCGGAGGCGCCCCCTTGGCGCCGGCCGGAACCGGAGCGGAACCAGACCGAATCCGTGCAAGTCGCCAGCTTCCATCCGCGTCAACTGCACCAATATGGTGCAACAAGTCCGCGATTGCGTAGCCCCTGCCAATGCTCCTAGTCGCTGTATGAAAAAACCAACAGCGCATGAAAAATCGACGACGTGCGACTTCCGACCCGGCAAGCGCTCGACTTCATGGCAAAGCCACGAGGCCGCTCCACCCATACAAGCCGGGTTGTGCAGTGAAGCAAAAAAAACAGATTTTGACC
>JBDSTZ010000166.1:0-3630 GCA_039927975.1 Massilia sp.
GCTCAAGGACGCCGTCGCCAACATCAACAAGTCGCTGCAGACGCTGTCGCAGGACCTGGTGTTCTCGGTCGACCCGGACAGCGACCGCACCATCGTCAAGGTGGTCGACCAGACCACCAATGAAGTCATCCGCCAGATTCCCACGCCGGAAGCGCTGGAAATTTCCAAGGCGCTCGACACCGTCAAGGGACTGCTGATCAAGCAGACCGCCTGAACGGCCGCTCGGGCCGTCGCGGCCGCGCCATCGGCGCGCGGCCCGGCCGCGCCGTGCGCGCTGCCGCCGCGCCTGGCCGTCCTCCCTGCCGCCGCGCCGTCCGCCCTGCATCTTTGCCGCACCCGGCCCCGGCGCCGCGCCCTGCTGCCGCCCCGCTTCCACCCTCCCCCCTCCGACCCGGCAGTGCCGCGCACCGCACGCCGCTCCGGCCGGCGTTTTGCCAGCCGCGCTTGCCCGCTGCGCGCCCTGATTTTCCGCCCGTCCGGAAGTAAGCTATAAATCCCCTTCTCAAGTCCTGTTTGATTCTGCCGCTAATGACTTATATTGTTGTTTTCGATCGGAAGAAAATATGGGCATCTCCACCGCAGGCATAGGCTCCGGCCTCGACGTCGAAGGCATCATCACCAAGCTGATGACGGTCGAAGCTGCGCCTTTGCAAACCTTCGACAAGAAGGCCGCCAGCTTCCAGGCCAAGGTGTCGGCCATCGGCAGCCTGTCGGGTGCGATCGGCGCCTTCCAGGGCTCGCTCGCCTCGCTGACCTCGATCAGCAACTTCCAGTCGATGTCTTCGGTGTCGAACAATACCGACGTGATGGTCGGCAGCGCCACCAGCAAGGCCGTGCCGGGCATCTACAGCGTCAACGTGACCCAGCTGTCGCAAGCCCAGACCCTCGCCTCGCTCGGCCGCGTCAGCACCACCGCGCCGATCGGCCTGGGCCTGGCCACCACCTTGTCGTTCCAACTCGGCAAGGTCAGTGGCGGCAGCTTCGGCAGCGCCGGCGGCGCGCTCGGCGCCGGTGTCGCTTCCGGCGGCATCGCCAATGGCGCGCTGGTCATCAACGGCGTGGCGATCGCCACCGATTCGAGCACCAAAAGCGCCAAGGCGCTGGCCGACGCCATCAACGCCAAGAACGCCACCAGCGGCGTGAGCGCCACCGCCGTGGCGGCCCAGACCAGCGCGACCCTGTTCGGCGCCGGCGCCGCCACCACCTTCGGCGATGTCGACACCTCCGGCGGCGGCACCTACAGCCTCACCGTCAATGGCGTGCAGATCGCCGCCCAGCCGGCCAATGCCCTGCCCGCCGCCGTGGTGTCGGCCGCCTCGATCGACGCCACCCTGGCCGGTTCCAACAGCACCACCGCCGCGCTGGCGGCGGCCAACATCACCTTCACCGGCAGCGCCGCCGACGGCACCTTGCGCTTTAGCAGCAGCGACGGCGCCAACCTGACCGTCACCGAGGCCGTCAGCGGCGCCGTGCTGGGCGGGCTGGGCACCAGCGCCGTCAATGCCGGCTCGAGCGTGACCACCAGCGGCAGCGTCACGCTGGCGTCGACCGACGCCAGCCCGGTCACGATCGGCGGCAGCAACCCGCAGCTGGCCGGTTTCGCCGCCGGCGTGAGCGGCAGCTACAGCGGCGCCGGCTTCGCCCAGGACCCCAACCAGGTCAGCGGCACGGTGCTGATCGACAGCACCAACAACTCGCTGCAGGGCATCCGCGACGCCATCAACAAGGCCAAGGTCGGCGTCACCGCCACCATCGTCTCGGACGGCAGCGCCACGCCCTACCACCTGGTGCTCACCTCGACCAAGACCGGGGCCAGCTCGACCATGAAGATCGCCCTGTCGGGCGACAATGGCGGCGCCGCCGACGCCGACCTGCAGGCGCTGCTCGGCTACGATCCGGCCGGGGTCCAGGCGCTGACCCAGAACACCGCCGCCCAGAGTACCTTGCTCAACGTCAACGGCATTCCGGTCAGCAGCGAAACCAATACGATCGCCGACGCCATCCAGGGCGTCAGCCTGACCGTCGGCGCGGTCGGCAAGGCCAAGCTGACGGTCAAGGAAGACACCAGCGCCCTGAAAGGCGGCATCAACGCCTTCGTCAAGGCCTTCAACGACTTGAACAAGTCGATCAAGAGCGTCAGCGGCTACGACGCCGACACCAAGAAGGCCGGCGTGCTGCTGGGCGACTCGACCGTGCAAAACCTGCAGAGCCAGTTGCGCAAGCAGCTCACGCTCGGCATCACCGGCCTGACGGGCGGCTTGAGCCGGCTGTCGGACGTCGGCATCACGTTTCAGAAGGATGGCACGCTGTCGCTCGATGGCGGCAAGCTCGACAAGGCGATCAGCAACAATCTGTCCGACATCGCCGGCCTGTTCGCCGCGGTCGGCAAGGCCAGCGACAGCCTGGTCGGTTTTTCGACCTCGACCGCCGCCACCACGCCGGGCGACTACGCCCTCAACATCACCGCGCTGGCCAAGCAAGGCTCGCTCGTCGGCGACACCGCGCTCGGCCCCACCACCGTGATTGCCGCCAACACCAAGTGGTCGGTCACCCTGCACCAGACCGAACCGGTCACCGGCGACCGCACCGCCACCGTCTCGCTGGCGGCCGGCAGCTACACCCCGGCCCAGCTGGCCACCCTGGTGCAGTCGGCCATCAACGGCGCCGGCACTTACGCCAGCAGCGGCTTGTCGGTCAACGCGACGATCGACGCCGACGGCAAGCTCAACCTGGTCTCGGCCAAGTACGGCTCGGTCTCGAAGATCGCCGTCACCGGCCTGTCGGGCACCCCGACCGCCGCCCTGTTCGGCGCCGCCGTGCCGGTCGCCGGCAACGATATCGCCGGCACCCTGGGCGGCCAGCCGGCGGTCGGTTCCGGCCAGTTCCTCACCGGCAGCCCCGGTTCGCCGGCCGACGGCTTGAAGGTCGAAGTGACCGGCGGCGAGATCGGCGAACGCGGCACGGTCGGCTTTTCGCAGGGTTACGCTTACCAGCTCAACAACCTGGCCGCGACCTTCCTCGGCGCCAAGGGCTTGCTGCAGGGCCGCACCGACGGCTTGAACGCGACCATCAAAACGATCACCAAGCAGCGCGACAATTTCAACGACAGCCTGGCCGACATCGAAAAGCGCTATCGCAAGCAGTACACCGCGCTCGACACGGCCATCTCGAGCATGAGCTCGACGGCGAGCTTTTTGACCCAACAATTCGCCGCGATGGCGAAACAAACGTCTTAACCCAAGGAGACCCTTCCATGTTCGGATCCCAGCAACGCGGCGTCAACGCCTACGCCAAGATAGGCATCGAGACCGGCGTCACGTCGGCCAGTCCGCACAAGCTGATCGTGATGCTGTTCGACGGCGCGATCCTGTCGATCACCTCGGCGATGATGCACATGAAAGCCGGCAACATCCCGGCCAAGGGCGCGGCCATCTCGAAAGCCATCATGATCATCGACAGCGGCCTGCGCGCCGCGCTCGACAAGAAGGCCGGCGGCGAAATCGCCGAAGGGCTCGACGCGCTCTACGAATACATGGGCGCGCGCCTGCTCACGGCCAACCTGAAAAACCAGGTCGACATCCTCGAAGAAGTGCACCGCCTGCTGTCGGACTTGCGCGGCGCCTGGAACGC
>JBDSTZ010000167.1:0-2428 GCA_039927975.1 Massilia sp.
ATCGCCGCCTGCCCTTTGCCCTGCTTGAGCAGGGCGTCCGACAGGAAGCGCCAGGCCTGGCTGTTCAAGGGTTCAATCTCGGCCCCCTTACGGTAGCGCCGCTCGGCTTCCACATACTGCTCGCGCATGAAAAAGCAGTCGCCGGCGTAGACCCAGGCGCGCGAGAGCAAGGGGTCGGCCGCCGCCGCCGCCTCGTATTTCGCCACTGCCGCGTCGTAGTCGCGTTTTTCGAACAAGGCTTCGGCTTCGGCGAACAGCGGCGCGGCGGCGGGCGTGGCCAGGTGCAGCGGCGCCGGGGTGACGTCGTCGAGCAGGCGCAGTATCTCCTGCGCCACCGGATCGAACGGCGCCAGCGCCAGCGCGCGCTGGACCAGGAAGCGCACTTGCTTGCGGCCGGACTCGGCTTTGGGGCCGTCTCCCGGCGTCAGATTGAACACCAGCGCGGCCAGCGCCGACAGCGGCGCCGACGCTTGCGGATCGGCCTTGGCGGCGGCGGAGAATTTGTCGGCCGCCTCCTGGTAGTGCTGCGCGGCCTTGGCGGCCCAGCCTTCATCCATCAGCGCCTTGGCGGCGGGATTGGGAGTGAAGCCGGCGTGCGCCGCCGTGCAGAGGAGCAGGGCCAGGCTGGCCGCGAGGATGTGTTTGCGCATGGGTAGCTGTTCCGGAGATGAAAATGTGTGCTCGAATAAAATCTTGCCAAGCATACCATGCAAAGGAGCAACATTTCCCTAACTCATGCGGCATATTGGGTACAGGCAGTCGACATACCCCCAACGAACTTGTTGCGTCAAGCCTTTTTGCGCGTTATACTAGCCGGCTTCGGTATGGATTCGTCCTTTTTGAATCTGTCCTTTACTTGGTAGTTAAACATCAGCCCCGCCCAATCGCAGGTGGGAATGGAGAAAAAATGAGCCTAGGCCTTCTCGGTCGCAAGGTTGGAATGATGCGCATCTTCACGGATGAAGGGGATTCGATTCCTGTCACCGTGCTCGACGTGTCAAACAACCGTGTTGCGCAAATCAAAACTCCTGAAACAGACGGTTACTCCGCTGTTCAGGTCGCATTCGGTCAACGTCGCGCTTCCCGCGTGACCAAGGCAGTTGCGGGTCATCACGCCAAAGCTGGCGTGGAAGCCGGTACGATGCTGAAGGAATTCCGCGTCGACGCCGCACAAGCTGCAGCACTGAAAGCCGGCGACGTTGTTGCTGCTTCCGTGTTCGAAGTCGGTCAAAAGATCGACGTGCAGGGTGTCACCATTGGTAAGGGCTACGCCGGCGTCATCAAGCGTTACCACTTCGCCTCCGGTCGCGCAACCCACGGTAACTCGCGTTCGCACAATGTCCCAGGTTCGATCGGTATGGCGCAAGATCCAGGCCGCGTGTTCCCAGGCAAGCGCATGACGGGTCACCTCGGTGACGTCAACCGCACCGTTCAGAATCTCGTAATCGCCCGTATCGATGCCGACCGTCAGCTGTTGCTGGTCAAAGGCGCGATTCCTGGTGCGAAAAATGGCCAGGTCGTCGTTTCGCCAGCCATCAAAGCCAAAGCACAGAAAGGAGCTTAACTATGGAACTCAAGCTTCTCAATGAGCAAGGCCAAGCTGGCTCGAACGTCGCCGCCGCCGATACCGTTTTCGGCCGTGACTACAACGAAGCCCTGATTCACCAGATCGTTGTTGCCTACGCCGCCAACGCACGTAGCGGCACCCGCACGCAGAAAGATCGTGAAGAAGTCCACCACACGACCAAGAAGCCATGGCGTCAAAAAGGCACGGGCCGCGCCCGCGCCGGTATGTCGTCCTCGCCTCTGTGGCGCGGCGGCGGTCGGATCTTCCCGAACTCGCCTGACGAAAACTTCACCCACAAAGTGAACAAGAAGATGTATCGCGCAGGTATCTGCTCGATCCTGTCCCAGCTGGCCCGCGAAGAGCGCCTGGTGGTGATCGAAAACCTGACGCTCGAAGCGCCAAAGACCAAGCTGCTGTCGCAAAAGCTGCAGGGCATGGGCCTCGATTCGGTGCTGGTGATCACCGACAGCCTGGACGAGAACCTGCTGCTGGCCTCGCGCAACCTGCCGAACGTGCTGGTGGTCGAGCCGCGTCACGCCGATCCAATGTCGCTGGTGTTCTACAAGAAAATCCTGGTCACCAAAGCTGCACTGGCCAAGATTGAGGAGATGTTCGCATGAGCGCCGTAATCAAATTTTCCGAAGAGCGCCTGATGAAGGTGCTGCAGGCGCCGGTCATTTCCGAGAAGGCCACCATGGTCGCGGAAAAGAACGAGCAGATCGTGTTCCGCGTACTGCCGGATGCGACCAAGCCTGAAATCAAGGCAGCCGTTGAACTGTTGTTCAAGGTTGAAGTCCTGTCGGTCCAGACAGTCAATCGCGAAGGTAAGCAAAAGCGTTCGGGCCGTTTCAATGGCCGTCG
>JBDSTZ010000168.1:0-2045 GCA_039927975.1 Massilia sp.
GGAGGCAGAGCACAAAATTGCGCATTGGCTATTTGTCGGCGGATTTTCGCGTACATGTGATGGGCAAGCTTATGTATGAAGTGCTGGCGCGCCATGATCGCAGCCAGTTTGAATTGCATCTCTATTCCCTGGCGAGCCAGACAGCTGCGCTCGACCGCGAAATCCACATTGCCGCTGAACGGTTGCAGATGCAATTCGCCGTTCTGATGGAGTTCCTTGACGAACACGCCGCCTTCGATGTTCTGGTTGTTGGTCAGCAGCGCCTGGGTCGCCAGGATCGAACCGCCGAACTGGGCGTTGGTGGTGATGCTGGTGGCGTTAAAAAAATTCCAGATCATCGAGGAGCCGAACAACTGCGCGCCGCCGCCCAGGAAGTTGGCGCCGATGCTGACGTTGGCCATGTCGCTGTTGAGGATCACGCTGGTCGCGCCGTTCATGTTGAAGGCGAATTCGCTCGACTGGAACAGGACGTCGTCGAAGCTGCGGAGGTCGAACACGGCCACGCCGTTGGCGTTGGCGACCGCGTTGAAGGTCGCCTTGCCGTAGCCATTGAAACTGACCGAGCTGCCGGTGCTGTTCATCAGGGCCAGCGTATTCGAGAGGCCGGACAGGATGCTGCCGAAGTCGGTGGAGCCGGCGGCGTTGGCGTTCTGCTGCATCAAGGCGTCCTGGGTGCTCGCTTTGCCGTCGTTCAAATTCGAGTTCGAGACCGCGCCGCCGACATAGGCCTTGCCGTTCAGATTGCTGTTGTTCACGTTGCCGCCAATGACGCTCTCGCCCGCGTTGACCGTCGCGTTGCTGAAATTGCCCTGCACCACGGCGCCAAGTCCATTGACGCGCACGTTGGCCGCGTTGCCGCGCACCGTCAAGCCCGCGTAGTTGGAGGCCGGCGTGTCCGACACGTGCTGGGTGTAGTCGCCGCCGCTGACATTGCCGCCGACGTAGGTGCGGCCATCGACGTGGGAATTCGAGACCACGTCGGTCAGCACAACGGCGTTGAACTGCTGCAGGGTCTGCTGGGCGGTGATCGGTGTGGCGTGCGCGTTGGCGGTGAAGGCGAGCGCGATGGCGAGCGTGGTCATGGAGGCGGGAAGGCGCGACATGGTGATCCTTTGGTAAGCTTATATCCAGCGTTTGCTTGATATAAAAATATCGATTGGAGGATGATGTTGATTCGATGGTAACATGCAATTCCCAAATGCATTATTTTTCCGGCGTGCAAATAACGTTACTGTAGGATAAATCCCACATCGGATGGCATTAAAAGGGGAGGCGCCGGCGAACGCGCGGCGCGCGGGAATTACAGGCTGGCCAGCTCGCCCCAAACGGTCTTCATGCTGAAACGCAGCCGCAGCTGGTCCTCCAGCAGCGCTTCGACAATGGCGCAGGCCGGCATGGCGCTGTCGCGCCGGGTTGGCGTCGCGGGCGCCGCGCCGTCGGCGTCGATCAGCACGTGCACTTCATCGCGCCGCGACACCACCCCGATTTCGCCATTCGCCAGCCGGACCAGCGCGCCGGGCGGATAAGCGCCGATGCGCTCGCCGAACAAATCAGCCAGCGCCTGATCGGCTGCCGTGACCGCTTCCTCGCGCAGCTTGTCCAAGGCCAGCGGCGGCAGCATCGAGCGGCGGTAATTGCGCGCCGAGACGCAGGCGCAATAGCGGTCAGCTGCGCTGATCAGGCGGGCGGCGTCGGGGATGGCGGCTTCCTGGCGGCCTTCCGGATAGCCGCTGCCGTCAGCTTTTTCGTGGTGTAGCAGGACGCACTCGATCCATTGCGCATCCTCGACCCCGGCGCAGCGCAGCATGTCGGCGCTCTCGACGGGGTGGCGTTCGATCAGGGCGCGCTCGTCGGGCAGCAGGGCGCTGTCGCGGTGCTGGAACTGCTCGATCTGGCGCATCAGGCCAACGTTCATGGTCATCGCGCCGAGCGCGATGGTGGCCAGGTCGGCGCCTTCGATGCCCATCGAACGCGCCACCAGGGTGGCCACGATGGCCGTCTCGGCGCAGTGTCGAACGGCGTAGCGGCCGGCGATCTGGTTGAGC
>JBDSTZ010000169.1:0-6738 GCA_039927975.1 Massilia sp.
GGCACGCTGCCGGCAAACACGGCATTGGGATTGGTCTTGGTGTTGTCCGCCACAAAGTTCACGACATCGATAAAGGCTTCGCGTGCCGCTTTGAGCCGCTTGGCTACGGCCACGGCGTCGGCACTGCCATTCTTGATCAGCATGGCCTCGGTCGCTTCAATCTGCGCCGCCAGTGCCTTGGCGTTCTGCCCCCCATCACGCGCCGTCTTGCGCCCAACCAAATCATTGGCCTGGATGGCCGTGGTGCCTTCGTAGATGGTGAGAATCTTGGCGTCACGGTAATACTGCGCGGCCCCGGTTTCTTCGATAAAGCCCATGCCGCCATGCACTTGTACGCCGTCACGCGCGACGTCCTGCGCCATTTCGGTGGACCAGCCCTTGATGACGGGGACGAGGTATTCGTACAGCGCCAGGTTATCGGCACGGACCGCCGCGTCGGGGTGGTGGTGCGCGAGGTCGGACATGCCGGCGCCGACGTAAGCGAGCGCGCGCGCCGCTTCGACCTGGGCGCGCATCGACATGAGCATGCGCCGCACGTCGGGATGGCGGATGATCGCCACGGGACCTGTCGAACCGGCCAGGTCGCGCGACTGCACGCGGTCGCGTGCGAAGGCCACCGCCTGCTGGCAGGCGGTGTCGGCCAGGCCGATGCCCTGCAGGCCGACGCCGAAGCGCGCAGCGTTCATCATGATGAACATGTATTCGAGGCCGCGGTTCTCCTCGCCCACCAGGGTGCCGATAGCGCCGCCGTGATCGCCGAACTGCAGCACCGCCGTCGGACTGGCCTTGATGCCCAGCTTGTGCTCAATCGAGACGCAATGGGCGTCGTTGCGCGCGCCGAGCGAGCCGTCGGCATTGACCAGGAATTTGGGAACGATGAACAGCGAGATGCCCTTCACGCCGGGCGGCGCGTCGGGCGTGCGGGCCAGCACCAGATGGACGATGTTCTCGGCCATGTCATGCTCGCCGTAGGTGATGAAGATCTTGGTGCCGAACACCTTGTAGGTGCCGTCGCCCTGCGGTTCGGCGCGCGTGCGCACGGCCGCCAGATCGGAGCCGGCCTGCGGCTCCGTCAGGTTCATGGTGCCGGTCCACTTGCCTGAGATGAGCGGCTCCAGGTATAGCGCCTTTTGGGCGTCGGAGCCGGCCGTCAGCAGCGCTTCGATCGCGCCGTCCGACAGCAGCGCCACCAGCGCGAAGGAAATGCTGGCCCCGTTGAGCATCTCGATGCAGGGCGTGGCGAGCAGCTTGGGTAAGCCTTGTCCGCCGAATTCGGCGGGGTGCTGCACGCCCTGCCAGCCGGCGTCGGCGAAGCCCTTGAAGGCCTCGCGAAAGCCCTTGGCGGTCGTCACCTGGCCGTCATGGAAGAAGCTCGGCTCCTTGTCGCTCGCGTGGTTGAGCGGCGCCACCACCGCGCTGCAGAACTTGGCGTTCTCTTCGAGGACCGCCTCGACGGTGTCGGCGCTGGCGTCCTCGCAACCGGGCAGCTGGCTGATCTCCCCCATCCCGGCCAGTTCGTTCATCACGAACAACATGTCTTTCAGTGGTGCCTGGTAGGTCATGTCCTGCTCCCGGATGGTGGAGGTGAAACGGCGCTAACTAACTAGGAACATCAACCCAGCTGCTTGACCAGCTCCGGCACGACCTCGAACAGATCGCCGACGATACCGTAATCGGCCACCGCGAAGATCGGCGCTTCCGGGTCCTTGTTGATGGCGACGATGGTCTTCGAGTCCTTCATGCCAGCCAGGTGCTGGATCGCGCCCGAAATGCCGACCGCGATGTACAGCGCCGGCGCGACGATCTTGCCGGTCTGGCCAACCTGCCAGTCGTTCGGCACGTAGCCGGCGTCGACGGCCGCGCGCGAGGCGCCCATGGCGGCGCCTAGGCGGTCGGCCAGCGGTTCGAGGATCTTGAAGTTGTCGCCCGAGCCTATGCCGCGGCCACCGGAGACGATGACCTTGGCGGCGGTCAGTTCGGGACGGTCCGACTTGGCCAGCTCGCGGCCGACAAAAGACGATTTACCCGAGTCGGCCACGGCGGCGACGTTCTCGATGGCGGCGCTGCCGCCTTCGGCCGGGGCGGCGTCGAAGCCGGTGCCGCGCACGGTGATGACCTTGACCTTGTCGCTCGACTGCACGGTGGCGATCGCGTTGCCGGCGTAGATCGGACGCTCGAAGGTGTCGGGCGCATCGACCTTGGTGATCTCGGAGATCTGTGCGACGTCGAGCTTGGCGGCCACGCGCGGCAGGATGTTCTTGCCGAAGGCGGTGGCCGGCGCCAGGATGTGCGAGTAGGCGGCGGCCAGCGCGAGCACCTGCTCGGCGACGTTTTCAGCCAGGCCGTCGGCCAGGTGCGGCGCGTCGGCGACCAGTACCTTGCTCACGCCGGGAATGGCGGCGGCTTGCGCGGCGGCGGCGCCGCAAGTGCTGCCGGCGACCAGCAGATGGACGTCGCCACCGCAGGCTGCGGCCGCGGTGACGGTGTGGTGGGTGCTGCCCTTGAGGGTGGCGTTGTCGTGTTCGGCGATGACTAATGCGACCATGATGGATTCCTGTTTTTTATCGGTTCATGTGGACGGGCGCCAGGCCCGTCGCGCGGATTCAAGCGTGGCGTGCGGCGACAGGCGCGGTCAGATGACCTTCGCTTCGGTGCGCAGCTTGGCCACCAGGGTCGCGACGTCCGGCACGATCACGCCGGCTGAACGTTTTGCCGGCTCGACCACTTTCAGGGTCTTGAGGCGCGGGGTCACGTCGACGCCGAGATCTTCGGGCTTGACGATTTCCAGCGGCTTCTTCTTCGCCTTCATGATGTTCGGCAGCGTGACGTAGCGCGGCTCGTTCAGGCGCAGGTCGGTGGTGATGATGGCCGGCAGCGTGAGCGCCAGGGTTTCGAGTCCGCCGTCGACTTCGCGCGTGACGGTGACCTTGCCTTCTTCGAGCACCACTTTGGAGGCGAAGGTCGCCTGCGGCCAGCCGAGCAAGGCGGCGAGCATCTGGCCGGTCTGGTTGGAGTCGTCGTCGATCGCCTGCTTGCCGAGGATGATCAGCTGCGGCTGCTCCTTGTCGGCCAGCGCCTTGATCAGCTTTGCCACGCCAAGCGGCTCGAGCTCGACGCCGGTTTCGACCAGGATCGCGCGGTCGGCGCCAATCGCCATCCCGGTGCGCAGGGTTTCCTGGGCCTGGATCACGCCGCACGACACGGCCACCACTTCGGTCACCTTGCCCGACTCCTTCAGACGCATCGCTTCTTCCAGCGCGATTTCGTCGAAGGGATTCATCGACATCTTGACGTTGGCGATATCGACGCCGCTGCCATCGGACTTGACGCGGACCTTGACGTTGTAGTCGACCACGCGCTTGACGGGAACCAGGACTTTCATAGCTATCCTTTGGGATGAGTGAGTGAGGGACTGCCTTAACACGCGTATCGCGGCCTGGCCGAAGTGGCCTAGATTATAAGAGAAAACCGCCCCCGAGACCAAATTAAAGCACGATCGTGCGATTTCAGTCTAGAGCTTGCCTTCTAAATATGGCAAGGGCACGAAAGAGGGAGCGGAAAACGCGCGCGGCCAGCAGACCGCGCGACTAGGAAATGTTATTTGCGGCGCATCAGAAAGACAAATTCGCGGCCGTTCTGGGTGTGCGAGAGCAGCGCGTTGCCAGTTTGCTTGGCGAACGCCTGGAAATCCCGTACCGAACCGGTGTCGGTTGCCACGATGCGCAGAACCTCGCCCGTTTCCATCTCGGCCAAGGCCTTCTTGGCCTTGAGAATGGGAAGGGGACAGTTCAAACCACGCGCGTCGAGATCTTTCTGAAATTCCATGATATCAGTGTCGAAAGTTGTGTCGCTCATCGCATGCCTAATTGGGTCGTTGTGCTCATGAACCTCATACTACTCCAAAAACATAAATATGACGCACCGCACCAAAATATATTCAAATCGTTGCATAATCACAACCACAATAGACGGTTTGTAATGTTTATCCACTACAGCACGCGCATTGCGTTGTCACCCAGGCAGCATTATGAAATCGATATCACAAGCGACCGCCTGACTGGCCCTATTCACGCGTCGCAGTGCAGCAATCGGCGGCCTCACGGCGCCCACCGCCACACCGTATTAACGCTTGAGGATCAGGCCCGTTGACCGACCCAGGCCGCGACACCGGCCAGGGCTTGCGGCAAGCCGCTCGGATCGGTGCCGCCGGCCTGCGCCATGTCTGGCCGGCCGCCGCCCTTGCCGCCAACCTGCTGGGCGACGAAGTTGACCAGCTCGCCGGCCTTGACCTTGCCTGTGGCGTCGGCGGTCACGCCGGCGATCAGGCTGACCTTGCCATCGCTGACGCTGGCCAGCACGATGGCGGCGGTCTTGAGCTTGTCCTTGAGCTTGTCCATGGTCTCGCGCAGGCGCGCGACGTCGGCGCCGTCGAGCGTGGCGGCGACCACCTTGATGCCGCCGACGTCGACCGCCTGCGCCACCAGTTCATCGCCCTGCCCCGCCGCCAGCTTCGACTTGAGGGCGGCCAGTTCTTTTTCGAGCGACTTGACCTGGTCCTGCATCTGGGCGATGCGCGCGCCCAGTTCGTCTGGATGGGTCTTGAGGGCGCCGGCCGCTTCCTGGATGCGGCGGTTGAGCGACTGCACCAGCGCCAGCGCGCCTTCGCCGGTCACCGCTTCCAAACGACGGATGCCGGCGGCCACGCCGCCTTCGCTGATGATCTTGAAGAGACCGATGTCGCCGGTGCGCTCGACGTGCACGCCGCCGCACAGCTCTTTGGACGAGCCGATGTCGAGCACGCGCACTTCGTCGCCGTATTTTTCGCCGAACAGCGCCATCGCGCCATGCTTGACGGCGTCGTCGAAGGACATGTGCTGGGCCTTGGTGGCGTGGTTTTGCAGGATCTCGCGGTTGACGATCGCCTCGACCTTGGTAATCTCATCGGCCGTCAGCGGCGCGTTGTGGCTAAAGTCGAAACGGGTCTTGTCGGGATCGACCAGCGAACCCTTTTGCGCCACGTGGCCGCCCAGCACTTCGCGCAGCGCCTTGTGCATCAGGTGGGTCGCCGAGTGGTTGCGGATGGTGCGGCCGCGCTTGGACTCGTCGACCGCCGCGTCGACGACGTCGCCGACATTGAGCACGCCGGCCGACAGCACGCCATGGTGGCCAAACACGTCGGCTTGGATCTTGAGGGTGTCCTCGACCTCGAACTGGCCGCCGGCCGCCTTGATCAAGCCCTGGTCGCCGACCTGGCCGCCCGACTCGGCGTAGAACGGCGTGGTGTCGAGCACCACGATGCCGTCCTGGCCGGCCTTGAGCTGCTGGACCGGCGCGCCTTCGACGTACAGCGCGATGACCTTGGCGTTGTGCACCAGGCTGTCGTAGCCGACAAATTTGGTTTTTTCGCCGGAGTACTCGACGCGGGCGGCGGCCTTGAACTTACCGGCCGCGCGCGCGGTTTTCTTCTGCTGTTCCATGGCGGCGGTGAAGCCGGCTTCATCGAGCGTCACGCCGCGTTCGCGGCAGATATCGGCCGTCAGGTCAAGCGGGAAGCCGTAGGTGTCGTACAGCGTGAAGGCGGTGCCGCCGTCGAGGTTCTTACTGTCCTTGGCCAGCTGCGCCTCGAGGATCTTCATGCCGTGTTCGAGCGTCTCGCCGAAGCGCTCTTCTTCCTGCTTGAGCACCTGGGCCACGCGGTCTTTTGCCTCGGCCAGCTCGGGATAGGCGACGCCCATCTCGGCGTTCAGGTCGGCCACCAGCTTGTAGAAGAACGGCTTGGTCTGGCCCAGCTTGTGGCCGTGACGCAGTGCGCGGCGGATGATGCGGCGCAGGACGTAGCCGTGGCCTTCGCTGCCCGGGATGATGCCGTCGACGATCAGGAAAGCCGAGGCGCGGATATGGTCGGCGATGACCTTGAGCGAATTGTTTTCGAGGTCGGTGGCGCCGGTTTCGCGCGCGGCCGCCTTGATCAGGTTCTGGAACAGGTCGATCTCGTAATTGCTGTGCACATGCTGCAGGATCGCGGCCAGGCGCTCTAGGCCCATGCCGGTGTCGACGCAAGGCTTTGGCAGGCGCGGCATATTGCCCGCCTCGTCGCGGTTGAACTGCATGAACACCAGGTTCCAGATCTCGATGAAGCGGTCGCCGTCTTCTTCCGCGCTGCCCGGCGGGCCGCCCCAGATTTCCGGACCGTGGTCGTAGAAAATCTCGGTGCACGGGCCGCAGGGGCCGGTGTCGGCCATCTGCCAGAAGTTGTCCGAGGCGTAGCGCGCGCCCTTGTTGTCGCCGATGCGGATGATGCGCTCGGTCGGCACGCCGATTTCCTTGGCCCAGATATCGTAGGCTTCGTCGTCCTCGAAATACACGGTGACGGTCAGCTTCTCGGCCGGCAGACCGTAAGTCTTGGTCAACAGCTCCCACGCGAAATGGATGGCGTCGTGCTTGAAGTAATCGCCGAAGCTAAAATTACCCAGCATCTCGAAGAAGGTGTGGTGGCGCGCCGTGTAGCCGACGTTTTCCAGGTCGTTGTGCTTGCCGCCGGCGCGCACGCAGCGCTGCACGGTAGTGGCGCGCGAATACGGCCGGCTGTCGGTGCCGAGGAACACATCCTTGAACTGCACCATGCCACTGTTGGTCAACAACATGGTCGGATCATTGCCCGGTACGAGCGGGCTGGATCGGACAATCGTGTGGCCCTTGGATTCAAAGAACTTGAGGAATTTGTCGCGAATTTCGGAT
>JBDSTZ010000170.1:0-10541 GCA_039927975.1 Massilia sp.
CCGGCAAGGCTTCGGCGTGGCCGAGTTCGAGCGTGCCAAAAAGTCGCTGCTGCGCGCGGTCGAACTGGCCTACGGCGAGCGCGACAAGACCGATTCGAAACGCTACGTCGACGACTACATCGGCCACTTCCTCAACCGCATACCGGTGCCGGGCATCGACAACGATTACCTGTACGCGCGCAGCATGCTGCCCGAGATCACGCTCGACGAGTTGAACGCCTACGCGCGCAAGACGATTCCATCGGGCGCGCCGAAGCTGCTGGTGTACGTCGGCCCGGTCAACCCGGAGCTGCCGCCGGTCACGCCCGGGCTGCTGCACAACGCCGTGCGCGAAGCCGAGCAGGCCCCGGTGCGCGCGCACGACGAGCGCAAGGTCGCCGCCAGCCTGATGGCCAAGCCGCCGGCGGCCGGCGGCATCGTCGCCGAGCGCGCCAACCCGAAGCTCGGCACCACCACCTTGACGCTGTCGAACGGGATCGAGGTGATCCTCAAGCCGACCGATTTCAGCAACGGCCGCGTCACCCTCAGCGCGCGCCGCTACGGCGGCAAGAGCCAGCTGACGCCGCGCGACGCCTTGACGGCGCGCTTCGCCGCGCCGATCGTGCAGGCGATGGGCCTGGGCGGCATGGCGCCGCTCGAGCTGCAGCAAGTCATGGCCGGCAGTTCGGCCGCGCTGACGGCGGTGATCGAACCGTACGGCGAGGGCTTGAACGGCAGCGCCGCCAGCGCCGACCTCGAAACGCTGCTGCAGCTGGCCCATTTGCGCCTGACCACGGTGCGCCGCGACGAAGCGCTGTTCAAGAGTTTCGTCGGCAATCTGTCGGAGACCGCGCGGGTGGCATGGCGCCAGCCCGAGGCGGCGCTCGAAGCGGCTTACCAGAGCGCCCTGTACGGCGACAATCCGTGGGCCCTGCGCCCGCCCACCGACAGCGAGCTGGCCGGGCTCGAGCTGGAGCGCGCGATCGGCGTGTTCCAGGCGCGCCTGGGCAGCGCCAGGGGCATGAGCTTCGTGCTGGTCGGCAGTTTCGATCCGCAGGCGGTCAAGCCGCTGCTGGCGGCCTACCTGGCGAGCCTGCCGACGCCCGATCTGCCGCTCGGCTACCGCAGCCTGGGCCTCGATCCGGTGCGCGGGGTGGTCAAGACCGAACTGCAGGCCGGCGCGATCGACAAGAGTTTCGTGCGCCTGCATTTCGGCGGTCCACTGACGGGCAAGGGCGACGACAATCTGCGCCTGCAGGCGGTGGTCGACGTGATGAACCTGCGCATGAAGGCGACCCTGCGCGAGCAGCTCGGCCTGATCTACAGCGCGCGCCTGAGCGGCGCCGTGAGCGCGGTGCCGGAGTCGCATTACGACATCAGCACGACGATTCCGACCTCGGCCGCCAACAGCGACAAGGTGGTGCCGCCGCTGCTGGCCGAGATTCGCCGTCTGCAGGAGCAGGGCCCGAGCGCAGAGGAACTGGCCAAGGTCAAGCAGAACTGGCTGCAGGTGCGCCGCGCCGCGCTGCGCGAGGACAGCTTCTGGGCCGGCCAGCTGCTGGGCGCGGCCTTGCGCAAGGCCGAACCGGTGGCGATTTTGGACTATGAAAAGAAGGTCGAGGCGCTGAGCGCCGACGACGTCAAACTGGCCGCGCAGCGCTACTTCGACATGGGCAATGTCGCGCAGGTCACGCTCACGCCGAAGAGCAAGCTGGCGACCTTCCTGGGGATGTAGGAAGGCCGCGCAGCGATCAGCTGGGGTTGATCAGCCGGTGTTGCGCAAGCCGGCCGCGACGCCGTTGATCGACAGGTGGATGCCGCGATGGACCCGCTCGTCGATGCGGGCAGGGTCCTGCGCCAGCGCGCGGTGCCGGTGGATCAGCTCGACCTGCAAGTGGTTGAGCGGATCGAGGTAGGCGAAGCGGTTCTGGATCGAGCGCGCCAACAGCGGATTGCCGGCCAGCCGTTCGGCCGCGCCGGTGATCAGTTCGAGCACGCGCAGCGCGGTGCCGTGTTCGGCGGCGATGCGCTTGAAGATCCGCTCGCGCAGTTCGGCGTCGGGCACCAGCTCGGCGTAGCGCGAGGCGATCGCCAGGTCGGTCTTGGCCAGCACCATGTCCATGTTCGACAGCAGGGTGGCGAAGAACGGCCACTCCTGGTGCATCGCGCGCAAGGTGGCGACCTTCTGTTCACGCTCGCCCTCGGCCAGCCATTCTTCGATGGCGGCGCCGAAACCGTACCAGCCCGGCAGCAGCAGGCGGCACTGGCCCCACGAGAAGCCCCAGGGGATCGCCCGCAAGTCTTCGATGCGGCGGGTCGACTTGCGCGAGGCCGGACGCGAACCGAGATTGAGTTCGGCGATTTCGGCGATCGGCGTGGCGGCGAAGAAGTAGTCGGTGAAGCCGGGCGTCTCGTAGACCAGCTGGCGATAGGCCTTGTAGGCGCGCTCGGACAGGTCGGCCATCAGGGTCTCGAAAGCCTGCAGCTGGTCGCGCCGTTCGCCGGCCCCATGCTGCGGTGTCAGGCTCGCTTCGAGCGTGGCGGCCACCAGCAGTTCCAGGTTGCGCCGGCCGATCTCGGCGTTCGAGAATTTCGAGGCGATGATTTCACCCTGCTCGGTGAGGCGGATCTGGCCGTTGACGGTGCCCGGCGGCTGCGCCAGGATCGCCTCGTAGCTCGGCCCGCCGCCGCGGCCGACGGTGCCGCCGCGGCCGTGGAACAGGCGCAGCTTGACGCGCGCGTTGGCGAACACCTTGACCAGGTCGATCTCGGCCTTGTAGAGCTCCCAGTTGGAGGTCAGGAAGCCGCCGTCCTTGTTCGAGTCGGAGTAGCCGAGCATGACTTCCTGCAACTGGCCCTGGTGGGCGATCAGGCGTGACACCAGCGGCAGCGCCATCCACTCGGCCATGATGGCGGCGGCGCGCTGCAGGTCGGGGATGGTCTCGAACAGCGGAATGACCATGACGTCGAGCGCTTCCTCGGCGCCGTGGGCGCGCAACAGGCCGGTCTCCTTTTGCAGCAGCAGCACTTCGAGCAGGTCGGACACGGTCTCGGTGTGCGAAATGATGTAGTTGCGGATCGCCCGCACGCCGTAGCGCTGGCGGATGTCCTTGGCCGCGCGCAGGATCGTCAGCTCGCTGTTGGTCTCGTCCGAATACTGCGCGTAGGGCGAGAACAACAGGCGCGGCTGGTCCAGTTCGGCCAGCAGCAGGGCCACCTTGCGCTCTTCGGACAGGGCCGCGTAGCCGGCTTCGGCGCCGGCGCCGGCGAACAGTTCGGCCAGCACGCGCTCGTGCACGTCGGAAGTCTGGCGCATGTCGAGCGAGGCCAGGTGGAAGCCGAAGATGTGGGCCGCGCGCAGCAGGGTGGAGAGGCGCGGCTTGACCAGGATGGCGCCGTGGTTGGCGGCCAGCGAATCGGCGATGGTGTGCAGGTCGGCGGCGAACTGCGACGCGTCGGCGTAGGCGTCGGCGTGGCCGACTTCCTGGCGCAGGATGTTGGTGGCGCCCAGCTGGCGCGCGGTCGAGGCCAGGCGCGCGTAGATGCCGATCAGGGCGCGCCGGTACGGCTCGTCGCTGCGGTGCGGCGAAGTGTCGGGCGAGGCTTCGGCCAAGGCGCGCAGGGGATCGCTGGCGCCCACCATCAGGGTCGAGATCGACAGTTCGGCGCCGAGCGCGTGCACTTCGTCGAGGTAGAAATCGAGGATGGTGGTGGCCTGGCGCTCCAGCGCGTGCTGCATGGTGCCGGCGTTGACGTTGGGGTTGCCGTCGCGGTCGCCGCCGATCCAGCTGCCCATCTGGACGAACGAGGCGCGCTCGAGCCGGCCCGGCTCACCGCCGAACTGGCTCGCCAGTTCCTCGTCGATGTCGTCGTACAGGCCGGGCAGCTCGCGCAGGAAGGTGATGCGGTAGTAGGACAGGGCGTTGTCGATCTCGTCGGCCACGGTCAGCTTCGAGTAGCGCAGCATGCGGGTTTGCCACAGCGTGGCCACGCGCGCGCGCAGCAGTTGCAGATTGGCCTGGCGCTCTTTCGGCGTCAAGGGCAGGTCGCGCTCGGCCAGCAGGCGCGCGATGTCGTGCTCGGCGTCGAGGATGCTTTTGCGCTGCACCTCGGTCGGGTGGGCGGTCAGCACCGGCGCGATCAGGGCGTCGTCGAAGAAGGTCTTGACCGTCTCGGCGTCGACCCCGGCCTGCTTGAGCTTGGCCAGCGCGAAGCTGACGCTGCCCTGCTGCGCGGTCGAGCCGGCCAACAGGTGGGTGCGGCGGCGGCGGATGTGGTGCTGGTCCTCGGCGATGTTGGCCAGGTGGGAAAAGTAGGAAAACGCCCGCACCACCGAAATGGTCTGCTCGCGCGTGAGTTTTTGCAGCAGGTCGGTCAGTTCGCGGCCGGCCTCGGCGTTGGCGTCGCGCCGGAAGCGCACGGCGGTCTGGCGAATCGTTTCGACGACGTCGAACACGGCTTCGCCCTCCTGGTCGCGCAGCACGTCGCCGAGCAGGCGGCCAAGCAGGCGGATGTCTTCCTTGAGCGGGGCGTCCTTGTCGGCACCGTCCGCGCGGGCGGGCGCAAAATCTTGGGCAGCAACTTGTTTTTCCATATAGACCACAGTGAGAATGGTTGAACCCAGGCCGCTTGCGCTGGCATGGGCGGGGGCGCATGATAAAATTTGGGGTTCCCCCATGAGCCGTGCGTGATCGTCGTTGGTCAGCCTGCTATTTTTGAAAGAATCTGTTTTGAAATCATCCGCAGTGCCTCAGCCACCGTCGTCCTTGATTATTGCATCGCGGGAGAGCCGGCTTGCCATGTGGCAGGCGGAGCACGTCCGCGCGCAATTGACTTTATTATATCCGCAGTGCAGCATAAAAATCATGGGGATGACCACCCGCGGCGATCAGATCCTCGACCGCGCCCTGTCCAAGGTGGGCGGCAAAGGGCTGTTTGTCAAGGAGCTGGAAGTGGCGATGGCCGAAGGGCGCGCCGACCTGGCCGTGCATTCGCTCAAGGATGTGCCGATGGACTTGCCGGACGGCTTTGAACTGGCCGCGATTCTCGAACGCGAAGACCCGCGCGACGCGTTTGTCTCGAACGACTACGCCGGCCTGGCCGAGTTGCCCGACGGCGCGGTGGTCGGCACCAGCAGCCTGCGCCGCCAGGCGCTGATCGCGGCGCGCTATCCGAAGCTGGTGATCAAACCCTTGCGCGGCAACCTCGACACCCGGCTCGGCAAGCTCGACCGGGGCGAGTACGCCGCCATCATTCTCGCCGCCGCCGGCTTGAAGCGGCTCGGCCTGCCCGAACGGATCCGCGCGCTGCTCGACCCTGAACTGAGTCTGCCGGCCGCCGGCCAGGGCGCGATGGCGATTGAAATTTGCAGCGGGCGCGACGATCTGATGGCGCTGCTGGCGCCGCTCAATCACACAGCGAGCGCGCTGGCGGTGCGCGCCGAACGCACCGTCTCGAAAGTGTTCGGCGGCAGCTGCCAGGTGCCGCTGGCGGCCCACGCCACCGTCGACGGCGCCGTCATGCATTTGCGCGCGATGGTCGCCACGCCGGACGGCACGCGCCAGGCCAGCGCCGAGGCGCGCGGCCCGGCCGACGCCCCGGAAGCGCTCGGCCGCCAAGTGTCGGACTTGTTGCAACTGCAGGACGCGCACGCCATCCTGGCCACCTGCCAGGCTGAGGCGGACGCCGCCGGTGACTGATCGCTTGACCGATCGCTTGACCGATCGCTTGACTGAGCCCGCGGCCATCCCGGCCGTGGTCATCACCCGTCCGCGCGCCCAAGCGGAGCCGCTGGCGCGCCAAGTGGCCGCGCTCGGGCGCGAAGTGGTGCTGCTGCCGCTGCTCGAGATCGCGCCGCTGGCCGAGCAGGGCGCGCTGGCGGCCGCGCTGGCCGACCTGTCCGGCTACGCGATGGTCGCCTTTGTCTCGCCCAACGCGGTCGACGCCGCCTTCGCCCACCTGCGCGCCTGGCCGCCCGGCGTGACGCTGGCGGTGCTGGGCGAGGGCAGCCGCGCCGCGCTGGCGCGCCACGGCGTGAGCGACGCCAACGCGACCATCGTCAGCCCGCGCGACGCCGAGCGCAGCGATTCGGAAAACCTGCTCGCCACGCTCGACCTGGCCGCGCTGGCCGGACGCCGCGTGCTGATCGTGCGCGGCGAGAGCGGGCGCGAACTGATGGTCGACGGCTTGCGCGCCGCCGGCGCCGAGGTTGTCACGGTGGCGGCTTACCGGCGCAGCGTGCCGGTCTTGACGCCGGCGCTGGCGGCCACCCTGGGCGCCTTGCTGGCGACGCCGAACGACTGGATCGTCACCAGTTCGGAAGCGCTGCGCGGCTTGCTGGCGCTGGCGCGCGAACTCGATCCCGAGCACGCTGTAGCAAAAATGCAACAACAGCATTTGATCATCCCGCACGCCCGCATTGCCGAAACGGCACGCGGGCTCGGTCTGACCCGACTCACCCTCACCGGTTCAGGCGACGAACGCCTGCTTGCCGCGTTACAATCACGAGCATGAACGAACTGCCTCCCCCATCAGAACACGACGCCGCGTCCGCGCCGCCCATGTCGCTCGCCAAGCCCGAACCGGTGCTGCCGGCCGGCAACGCGTCCGCCCCCGCCCCCGCCGCCGAACCCGAGGAAAGCTACCGCGAGCTGCTCCAGCGCCCGCTGTCGGTGGTGACCATCGTGCTGTCGGCGCTGCTCATCATCCTGGCCTGGTCGACCCACAACCAGATCCAGCACATGCGGCTGGAAGTGGCGAAAAATCTGCAAAAGGTCGAGGCCAGCAACAACGAGGCGATCGCCACCACGCGCGCGATGGTCGAGCAGCAGAACCAGTTGCAGGGCAAGGTCGCGGTGCTGGAAAACCGCCAGACCGAGGCCCAAAGCCAGCAGCTGGCGCTCGAACAGCTGTACCAGGACCTGTCGAAGAACCGCGACGAGTGGGCGCTGGCCGAGATCGAGCAAGTGCTGTCGACCGCCAGCCAGCAGCTGCAACTGGCCGGCAACGTGCAGGGCGCGCTGATCGCGCTGCAAAACGCCGACCGTTCGCTGTCGCGTTCGGACAAGCCGCAATTCATCATGATCCGGCGCGCCATCGCGGCCGACATGGAACGCCTGAAAGCCTTGCCGGGCCTCGACATGGCCGGCGTGGCGGTGCGCATCGACAGCATCATCGACCAGATCGACACCTTGCCGATGCTGGCCGACGAGAAGCCGGTGGCGCCGTCCGCGCTGGCCAAGCCGGCCGTGAAAGAGGGCAAGCCGTCGAGCGCGCTGGTGGCGCGCGCGCGCGCGGCCTGGTCGGGCTGGACCGGCGAGATGTGGGACGAGATGCGCCAGCTGATCCGGGTGCGGCGGGTCGACACGCCGGCCGCGCTGATGCTCTCGCCGACCGAATCGTACTTCCTGCGCGAGAACCTCAAACTGCGCATGCTCAACGCGCGCCTGGCGCTGCTGTCGCGTAACGAGACCGCCTTCCGCAACGACCTGATCGCCGCCCAGGACGTGATGGCCAAGTATTTCGACACCCGCGCGCGCTCGACCCAGACCGCCCAGGCGCTGCTGCGCCAGGTCCAGGCCAACAACCTGGCGATCGAGATGCCGACCCTGGCCGACAGCCTGAACGCCGTGCGCAACTACAAAGCGAAACCTTAAGTCATGCGTCTTCTTCTCTGGTTAGTCGCGCTGATGGCCGCGGCCATCGGCATCGCCGTGACGGCGCGCTACAATCCCGGCAACGTGGTGCTGTTCTACCCGCCGCACCGGATCGACCTGTCGCTGAACCTGTTCGTGGTGCTGCTGGTGCTGCTGTTCGTGCTGGTGTACGTGCTGGTGCGCACCTTCTACGCCACCATCAACATGCCGGCGCGGGTCGCCTCCTACCGCCTGCGCAAGCGCGAGCGCGACGCCAACAAGGGCTTGCGCGAAGCGCTCAAGGCGCTGTTCGAGGGCCGTTTCGGGCACGCCGAAAAGGCCGCCGCGCGCGCCGCCGAACTGCCCGACAACGCCGGCCTGGCCGCGCTGATCGGCGCGCGCGCGGCGCACCGCATGCGCGAGCCGAAGCGGCGCGACGACTGGCTGGCGCGGGTCGCCGCCGACAACGCGCTCAAGACCGCGCGCCTGATGACGGTCACCGAGCTGCTGGTCGACGACCACCAGCCGCACGCCGCGCTCGAAGCGGTCGCCGAACTGAACGCGAGCGGCACGCGCCACATCCACGCCCTGCAATGGTCGATGAAGGCCCACCAGCAAGCGAAGAATTGGCCCGAGGTGCTGCGCCTGGTGCGCTCGCTCGACAAGCACAAGGCGCTGCATCCGGCGCTGTCGGCGCGCCTGCGCGAACTGGCCTACGAGGCCTTGCTGTCGGACGGCGCGCACGACGCCGAATCGATTCAGCGGGTCTGGTCGACGGTGCCGGGCGGCGACCGCGTCAAACCCTACATCGCGGCGCGCGCGGCGGCCGCCTTCAACGCGCGCGGGCTGCACGACGAGGCCCGCCACACCGCCGAGGAAGCGTTGAAAGCCGGCTGGGACGAGCGCGTGGTGCGGGCCTACCGCGACGCCGCCGGGCCGACCGGCTCGCCCTCGCTGCTGGCGCAGATCGAGCATTGCGAAGCCTGGCTGCGCGAGCGGCCGAACGACGCCGAACTGGCGCTCACGCTCGGCTCGCTGTGCCTCAAGCAAAAGCTGTGGGGCAAGGCCCAGCGCTACCTCGAACAGGCGCTGTCGGACGCGACCGAGCCGCGCATGGTGCGCGAAGCCCATTTGAAGCTGGCCCAGCTGCATGAAGCGCTCGGCCAGGGCGAGGAAGCGGCGGCCCATTACCGCCAGTGCGCGCTGGCGACGGTGTTGTAAGGACGTCGCGGCGGCGCGCCGGGCCGGCGTTTTCGTTATAATGTCGGCCATTGAATCTCCGCCCATCCCCTAACAGTCACCAAGGAATCACCATGAGTTTGAACAAAGTCTCGTCCGGCCGCGACGTGCCGAACGACTTCAACGTCATCATTGAAATCCCGATGAACGCCGATCCGATCAAGTACGAGGTGGACAAGGAGTCGGGCGCGATTTTCGTCGACCGTTTCATGGGCACCGCGATGCACTATCCGTGCAACTACGGTTACGTGCCGAACACCATCGCCGACGACGGCGACCCGTGCGACGTGCTGGTGATCACCCCGTTCCCGCTGTTTCCCGGCGTGGTGGTGCGTTGCCGCGCGATAGGCGTGCTGAAGATGACCGACGAGGCCGGCGGCGACGCCAAGGTGCTCGCCGTGCCGGTCGACAAGATCCTGCCGATCTACAGCCACTGGCAAAAGCCGGAAGACATCAATGACCTGCGCTTGCAGCAGATCCAGCATTTCTTCGAGCATTACAAGGACTTGGAAAAAGGCAAGTGGGTCAAGGTCGAAGGCTGGGGCGGTCCGGACGATGCGAAAGCCGAGATCATGGCCGGCATCGCCGCCTACAACAAGGGCGAGCAGGCGTAAGCGTTCTTGAGCGCCGCCTGCGGGCGGTGTGGAGGAAATGGGCTGGACACTATGCGTGTCCGGCTTTTTTTTCGCCCGTGCGCGGGCTGGCTCGACAGATGAATTCGCACAAATATAATTTGTACAAATGTATGTTTGCGATAGAATGGTTGCGAGCAGGGGGCGGTGCGTTCGCCTAGAGGTCGGCCAGCGGCACCTCGGCGGCGGCCGGATCGGCCGCCAGCAGGGCGATCAGGCGCGCCAGATCGGCTTCCATGCGCGCCAGGGTGGCGGCGTCGAGGCCGGCCAGGGCGTCGGGCAGCACGCCGGCGAAGGGTGCGGGGGCCTTGCTCAGCACGGCCTCGCCGGCGGCGCCGATGTGCAGCGCGACGGCGCGCCGGTCGGCGCCGTCGCGGCGCGTCTCGACCAGGCCGCGCGCCTGCAGCGCCTTGACCAGGTTGCTCGCGGTGGACTGGTGGATGTCGAGCGCGCGCGCCAGATCGGAGACGCCGATGCCGGGCGTGTCGCGGATGACGCTGAGCGCCCACACTTGCGCGCCGCCCAGGCCGACGTCGCGTTCGACCTGGCGGAAATGCGTCTTGACGGTGTTGAAGACCAGCCGGAACTGGCGCAGTACGCGCGCCTGGGCGGCGTTGCTGGCGCCTGCGGGACGCTCTTTGGAGGAAAGTTTCATGCATGGATGATAGCGTAAAAGAAGGCGCCGCCGACACTGCCCGCGGGCCGGCGCTCCGGCGTCCGCACGCACGGGACGGCCACTCCCATGGCCACCCGCACGGCCACCGGATCGGCCCTTCGCTGCGCAAGGAGCTGTCCGACTGGCGCCTGTGGTGGGCGCGTGCGACGACGCTGCTGGTGGCGATCCTGGCCGGTCTGGCGGTGGTGGGATTCACCTGGCTCACCGAGCGGGCACTTGATGGTTTTCTGCAGCTTCGCCTGCGCTGGTGGTGGGCGCCACTGCTGTGGACGCCCCTGTGCACCGCGCTCATCGTGGCGGCCACGCGGCGCTGGGCGCCGGGCGCGGCCGGCTCCGGCATTCCCCAGGTGATGGCCGCGCTCGAACCGAGCGTCGACGCCG
>JBDSTZ010000171.1:0-5093 GCA_039927975.1 Massilia sp.
ATTGTGCGATGGCCGGACCATTCGCGTGGGGGTAGAGATGCATGACCTCAGCGGTTGGGAAGAAATCGGTACACTCACGTTTGAAGTAGTTGACGAGGCAGATACGCCCAAAATGGTAAGCTTGCCCGCAACTTGGTCAAACGTGCGGTCGCTCCATCAGCTTGTCTACATGTCAGATGAATGTGAGGCCCAATGTGGTTTTGTCGTATGCACAAATAGTGGCGATCAGCTAGTGGTTTTACCTGGCGCTGATGTCTACACATTAGCCATTCAAGCACCGTTTTACCCACAGCCTTTTGCGCCAGAGAATGATTTAACAGCGTACCTGTCCAAAGACTTCTAGCGCGCTGGCGCACCTCGACAAACACGACGGCGTCGCCGTCGCGCATGATGAGGTCGATCTCGCCGCACTTGCAGCGGAAGTTCGCCTCCACCAGCGTCAAGCCCTGGCGCAGCAGGAAGGCCAGCGCCTGCCGCTCCCAGCCCTGGCGTTGCTTGCTTGACGGCCGATTCGCTCAGGTAGCCGTTCGAGTCGGGCAGTTCGAGCAGTTGCGAGGGATAGCCGAGCTGGCGCCAGCGCGCGCCCAACGCGGCGGCGATGCGGCCCTGCCAGGCGTTGCCGCTCGAGACGATCAGCACGCTCGCGCTGTCAGGGGCCTATGTTCAAGCAGTCAAAGAAGCAGGCGGACTCTAGATGCGAAAATTGGAGATAAATCTGTTGAAGCGGGCGGGTATAACGCTCCAAGGGTGGTGAGATGCGCCGAGTCCTAATGATTGCACTATTTACTGCCATTTCCCTTCTTGATGCGTGCACCGAAGAGAAGTGCAACGATGTTAGTAGCGAGCCAAAATTCAAAAGCGTTATCGGTGCCGAATATGAAATTATCGGGCCCCTCCTGGCCTACGGAATAAGGCAGCACTCAAAGGCGCCGGTGGAATTTGTCTCCTTGATTCCCCCTCCGGGAATCGAGGGATCGGAAGTTGGGTTTGAAATACCTGTGGCAATTGGTACAAGGATAACCGTCCTTCGAGTAATAAGGACAAACCGTGTGTTCGATCCGCCTTTAACGCTTGTTGTGGATATGAAAGGAACAAACCTGCCAATAGACACCAAGGTCAAGATACAACTCTTTCGGGGGAACGAAGGAAAGGGCGAAATCGGGCTGAACACGAATATTTATAGGCCGTTAATATACAAACCTTGAAGTCGAAATTGATAGGCTGGGCGTGCTGGTACTTGAAGCCGCCCTTTGCCATCTACCAGCGGCAACCGCTATCCTTCTTGTCAAACAACAAGAAAATCGGTCCCAGCAGACCGCCTGGCAAACCGTCCTTGCAATACGGTCGGTGCGCACCCTCCATCGCTTTGGCGGCCTTGGTTTTTTCCTCCAGCTCGCGCTGCTGGAGCCGCGCCAGCGGCGTGTCGGCCTTGGCCGGGTCGGGCGCGTTGGCCAGTTTGCGGGCCTGCTGACGGGCTTTGTCGATGTCGAAGGCGGGCTGTTTTGGCGGCACTTCCGCTGGCGCCGTTATCTCCGATGGCGTGACCGCGACCGTCTCAGCCGGTTCGTTCGCCGCTGGCGGCACGACAATGGTCGGGCGCGGAGGCGTACTGGCGCGCGGCCTGGCTTTCGGCTTGAGCGCCGGCTCGCTGGTGATGGCCGGCGGCACCACCGGTTCCGGCGCCCTGAGACGCACGGTGATCGGCCGCGCCGGCGCATCCTCGATGGCAAAGCGATGGACCCCCGGCCGATACAGCCACATCAGCGCGAGGTGGGCGAGCACCGACACAACAATGCCGGCCAGCAGCCGATTGCGGCGCGGCAAGGCGATGTAGGGAACAGGTGCCGTCAGGGTATTCACAGCGCGAAATCATCGCATAACTTGAGTAAATCGCAACGTTTACTTACCAAGGCTTAAATAGTAGGCCCCAAGGCTTGACCGGGCGCACCCTAGCCGTTATGATTCTGGTCCTCGGAGTGTGGCGCAGTCCGGTAGCGCACCTGGTTTGGGACCAGGGGGTCCAAGGTTCGAATCCTTGTACTCCGACCAGTATTTCTTATGCAGGCCGACATTGCAGCATCGTCGGCCTGTCATATCTCCCTCGTTTCACCATCCCCCTCGCTTGATCCCGTTTCCGACTTGAAGTTCCGTCGATGCCTTGTTGCGTCCGCCGAGCGAACGCCAGACAGCATCAGCGCGTCCATGTTCTGCGCCACTGCAAGCCGGACCCGGTTCGCGCTTGCGCCAAGCCGCTTCGCTCCTTGCTAACCGGCAATATGATCATCAGTTCCAATTGCCTCTAGGAACTTTCATGACTATCGCACGCGGCTTGCTCGCCATCGCCCTGTCCAGCCTTGCCATCGGCGCCGGCGCCGTGAACCTTCTGCAAAACCCGGCCTTCGACGACGGCGGCGCCGGCTGGCAAAGCAATTCGTTCCAGTTCGGCGTCATGGGCGCCGTTTACAAGTCGGGCGCGGGCGAGGCGCGCACTGGTTGCGTCGGCGCGCCCTGCCTCGGCAGTTTCGGCAGCGGCTCCTATCTGCGCCAGTGGCTGCCAACGGTGATTGGCGAAACCTACGATCTGAGTTTTCTCGCGCGCAGCTACACCGGGGTGGGCGAATACACAGTGTTTTGGGATGGCGTGATGATTGACGACCGGGTCGTAGCCAATGGCGCGATGGTGGCCGAGTCCTATGCGAGCCTGGCCGTCAGCAGCATCAACACGGTGCTGGAAATCCACGGCCGCAACGACCCCGACTACATCTATTTTGACAACTTCGTGGTGCAGCAGTCCGTGTTGCCGAATAGTCCCAACATGGTCGGCAACGTGCCCGAGCCGATGAGCTGGCTGATGCTGGTGGCCGGCATTGTGCTGCTGACTTACTCGCTGCGGCGCCGGCCGTAGGCGCGTCTCCGCGTCCTCGCCGCCGGACCGCCAGGCGCCGGCTGTGCGTATCTCTCAGGCCGCCGCGCGCTTTGCCGCCAGCGCGTTGCCGGCCCGGCTGGAGCCCTTGCGGCCCAGCTGACTGGATATGAACTGGCCGGCGTCGACCACCAGATCGAGGTCGATGCCGGTCGCGATACCCAGGCCCTGCATCAGGTACAGCACGTCCTCGGTCGCCACGTTGCCGGTGGCGCCTTTCGCATACGGGCAGCCGCCCAGCCCGGCCACCGACGAGTGGAAAATCCGCACCCCCACTTCCAGGCTGGCGTAGATGTTCGCCAGCGCCTGGCCGTAGGTGTCGTGGAAGTGGCCGGCGATGCGCTCGAGCGCGAATTCGGCGCCGGCGCGCTGCATCACAAGCTGGGTCTGGCGCGCGGTGGCCACGCCGATGGTGTCGGCGATGTCGATCTCGTCGCAGCCCAGGTCGCGCATGCGGCCCACCACGTCGGCCACCGAGTCGACCGGCACCGCGCCTTGGTAGGGACAGCCGAACGCGCAGCTGATGCTGCCGCGCAGGCGCAAGCCGTGCTCCTTGGCGGCCCTGGCCACGCCCTCGAAGCGGGCGATCGATTCGGCGATGGAGCAGTTGATATTGCGCTGCGAGAAAGCCTCCGAGGCCGAGCCGAAGATCACCACTTCATCGGCGCGCGCGGCAAGCGCCGCCTCGAAGCCCTGCATATTGGGCGTGAGCGCCGAGTAGATCGTGCCGGGCCGGCGCGCGATGGCGGCCATCACGTCGGCGCTGGTGGCCATTTGCGGCACCCACTTGGGCGAGACAAAGGCGGCCGCTTCGATGTTGGCGAAACCGGCGCGCGAGAGCTGGTCGATCAGCGCCACCTTGACCTCGGCCGGCACCGCCTGCTGCTCGTTCTGCAAGCCGTCGCGCGGACCGACCTCGACGATTTTCACGCTGGCGGGCAGGCTCATGTCACTATCCTCATGTCGGTGTTCCCATCTCAGTATCCAAGGCTGCGGTCGACCACGTCCGCCACCGCCTGGCCCTGTTCGAGCGCGCCGATCTTGGCGGCGATCTGGGCGACGCTTTGGTGCCGCACGGTGAGCGCGGATATATGCGGTGTCATGGTGATGCGCGGCTCCTCCCAGAACGGGTGCGGGGCCGGCAGTGGTTCGTTGCGGAAGACGTCGAGCGTGGCGCCGGCGATGTGGCCGGCGCGGATCAGGGTCAGCAGATCGGGTTCGGCCACGTGGGCGCCGCGCGCCACGTTGATCAGGTAGGCGCCGCGCGGCAGCAGCGACAGGCGCGCGCGGTCGAGCAGCTGGTTGGTCTCGGGCGTGAGTGGCAGCATGCACACCAGTACCCGGGTCGCGGCGAGGAAGTCGGGCAGTTGGCCTGGTCCGGCGAAGCAGCGCACGCCGTCATGCTGCCTGGGTGTGCGGCTCCAGCCGAGCAGCGGAAACTCGAACGGCGCGAGCGCCTTGAGCACCCGGCTGCCGAGCGTGCCCATACCCAGCACGCCGATGCTGAAGTCTTCGCGCGCATGCTGCGGCAGGGTAGCCCAGATGCCGCGCCGGCTCTGCTTTTCGTAGTCGTCGAAACGGCGGAAGTAGCGCAGCACCGCGTGCACCACGTAGTCGGCCATCTGGATCGCCATGCCGGCGTCGCCGAGCCGCACGATCGGCACCCGCGGCAGGGCCTCGCCGAATTTGAGCAGGGCGTCGACCCCCGCGCCGGCCACGAAGATGGCCTTGACGCCGTCGAGCTGGGACAGCAGGGCGGGGTGCACGCCCCACAGCACCGCGTAGTCGCACGGCGCGGGGAAGTCGCCCTCGCGCCAGGTCACCAGCTGGGCGTGCGGCAGCGCGGCGCCAAAGTCCTCGACCCAGGGACCGGTTTCGCCATCGCTCCTGTACAAAAGAATCCGCATGCTTGTCTCCGACACGTTCTTGGTATTGTTCTGATGCGTACTGTTTTGATTCCTGCTGTTTTGACGCGTTCCCCTTGCTGCTGCTGCTACCCGGGGGCTCGCGTCCATGGCCAGGTTGAGGCGCCATGAATTCCCGCCTGCGCGGGAATGACGACGCATGGGGAAGAGCCGATTGTCCAACGCCTGGCTTAACCCGGCCTTATCGCGTCCCGGCCGTACTTACGCGGCTGCAAAGGCGAGCAGCGGGGCGCCGTCGGCGACCT
>JBDSTZ010000172.1:0-17192 GCA_039927975.1 Massilia sp.
CATCTCGCCCGGGCCGAACTCGGCCAGGTCAGTGTCGCGACCGCCCCGCGGCAACACCAGAGCATCCCCACCTGGGCCTGCCTGGCGGCGATGGCGGTCGGCGCGACCATCGTCGCGCTTGGGTCGAACAAGCGCTGACCGCGCGCGAAAAAATACCGTCCGGCGTAGCGCGGGACGGTATGCACACGGCGGCGGATGGGCACGATGCGCCCGCCCGCCTTGCGCTTGGCACTCATTCGTCGACGTCGGCTCCCACATTGATCGCCGCATACGCGCGCTGCACGGCGATCGCCTCTTTGCTGTCGGCGCCATAAAGTTCCTGCGCGGCCAGCAGCACCTTGGCGCGCGCGTCGGCGTAATTGGTGGTCGAGGTGAACTTGGTGGTGAGCGCCTTGAACCAGATCCGGTACGCCTTGTCGGTGCCGATGCCGGTCATCGCCTTCGGCGTCTTGACCAGGTATTTGCTGCCGTAGTCGCCCTTCACGTCCGCTTGCGACCCCTGCGACAGGAAGTAGAACATCCGGTTGTTTGGCCCGCTGCTGTAATGCACGTCAAGGCGCTTGATCTTGTTGCTCCAGGCGTCGGGACTGCTGCCATCCTTGCTCGGCTTGTACATATAGCGCAGCGGCACGCCATCCTTGGAGATCTCCTTGCCGGTGGCCCAGTCGTTGCCCTCGTTCGGAATCAGTTCGCCCTTGCCGCCGGCGCGCGCGTACGCCTCGACCGCTTCGCCGGCGATGTCCGAAGCCGATTCGTTCAAGCCGCCCGATTCGCCCGAGTAGACCAGGTCGGCCGTCGCGGCGGTCACCCCGTGGCCCATCTCGTGGCCGATCACGTCGATCGCGCCCAGGCTGTTGAAGTAGGAACCGTCGCCGATGAACATGCACTTGCAGGTGTCGCTGTAATAGGCGTTGTCGTAGCCGGCGTTGACGTGGGCGGCGATGTAGGTCGAGGTGTTGTGGCCGTCGAGCGACTGCCAGCCGAGGGTGTTGCCGAGCATGTCGTAGGTGTTCATCAAGCCCCACATGGCGTTGACGGCGGCGGTCTGGCCGTTGGCGTCGGTGGTGCTGCCGCCGTCGATGTACTGCCGGCCGTCGCCCCATTCGTTGAGCGTGCTGGTGAAGACCTTGCCGGCGCTGGTGCCGTGGTCGGCGTTGGTGATGGCCATCGCGCCGAATTCGCCGCCCACGCCGCGCGTCTGGTCGAGCATCTGGAAGCCGCCCTCGGCCAACTCGGTGGTGCTGATCGGCACCTCGCCGTTGTACTGGCTCATGCCCTTGCCAAGCACGGTCTGCAGCATGCTCCACTGCGCCAGGACCTTGCCGGTGCGCGCGCTGACGACGGTGTCGTAAAATGCCGGGCGCTGGCCGACCAGCATGCGGGTGTGCACCAGGTAGGCCAGTTCGTGGCGGTCGACGACTTCCTGCACGTCGAGCGCGTTGAGCTCGGCCTCGGGCTTGTGCCGCGCGGCCGGCACGCGTTGGGTTTTCATGATCGGAAAAACAATCAGCTCGGCGCTCGGGCTGGTAACATGGGTGCCGCTGGCCTTGAGCGACTTGATCGCCGTCTCGATCGCGGCGGTGCGGGCGATGCGCGGCTTGACGTCGAAATCGGTGCGCGCGGCGCCGTTGACGCCGACGTGGCCTGCGCTGCCCTTGCCGAGCGCGGCGCGGCGGTCCGACAGCGACTCGCTGAGGATCTTGCCGCTGGCGTCGGTCACCACCACCGATTCGGAACCGAACACCCGCACGCCCTTGTAGGTGTGGACGGCGCGCGTGACTTGGGTGCCGGCCACGCCCGGATGCTGGCTGGCCAGCGCGAAGCCGTGGTCGGCGTCGAGCCCGCGCGCCGGATTGGCCGACGCCAGCCGGGCGAACAGCGCCGCGTTGGCCTCGGGGCTGACGTTCATTGGTGCGCTCATCATCATGGGGGCGGCCGGCGCCAGGCCGGCGACCAGGGGAAGCGCGCCGACGGCAGCGGCCAGCAAGGTGGTTCGGATGTTCATGGGCTCTCCAGTCAAAAAGGGCGGCCGCTGCGGTAGGCAGGCTGGGCACCTGAAGAGTGTGGCTGTCTGGCCGCGAAAGTAGTTGCTCTAGCACAAAGAGCCCCGATAACATTGCGCTAGCTGAACGCATGTTCGGTTTTTGACATGAATGGCAGATAACGATATTGTTCGAGCTTATGACTTTTAAAACTCCATGATGGTGACCACCGGCGACCAAAGCTTATTGAAGCGCATGAACAGCGTGGCCCTGATCCGCCTGGTGAAAAGCGAGGCCGGACTGTCGCGCGCCGACCTGGCCAAGCGCAGCGGGCTGACCAAGTCCACCATCAGCCTCTTGGTGCAGGAACTGATCGAGGACGGCTGGCTGCGCGAAGCCGACATCACCGCCTCCGGCTCGCTGGGGCGCCGCCCGACCCCGCTGCAGCTCGATCCGAAGCGCCTGGCGCTGCTGGGCGCCGAGATCGGCGTCGACTACCTCAACGTCGTCGCCTGCAACCTTCAGGGCCAGCTGATCGCCTCGCGCATGCAAAGCTTCGAGCACGTCCAGCTCGACGCCACCCTGGCCGCGCTGGCGGCCATGATCGCCGAACTGCACCGGGGCTTGCTGCGCGACGGCCAGCGCCCGCTCGGCATCGGCATCGGCCTGCCCGGCACCATCGACATCCACGACCAGCGCATCGGCGCCCTGCCCAACCTGGCATGGCACGACCTCGACCTGCAGCAGCCGCTGCTCGCCGCGCTGGCCCGCCACGGCGTGCGCGAACTGCCACTGGTGATCATCAATGAAGCCAACGCGGCGGCGCTGTCCGAATACGTGTTCGGCGCCAGCCAGCGCACCGACCCGCTGGTGTATCTATCGATCGGCATTGGCCTCGGCGGCGGCATCGTGCTCGACGACCGCCTGT
Source organism: Massilia sp. (assembly GCA_039927975.1). GTDB lineage: Bacteria > Pseudomonadota > Gammaproteobacteria > Burkholderiales > Burkholderiaceae_D > JBDSTZ01. The sequence goes on from JBDSTZ010000172.1 coordinate 2,911, forward strand.
ACGCCGGCCACGACGGCGCGGCCGGCGAATTCGGCCACACCATCCTGCAACTCGACGGCCCGCTGTGCAGCTGCGGGCGGCACGGCTGCGCCGAAGCCTTCATATCGCAGCGCGCGGTCAGCTTCAGCATCAACGGCGACGACAGCCCGATCCTGACCATCGACGAACTGTCGCGCCGTCTGCGCGCCGGCGACCCGGTGGTGGTGGCGGCGGTCGAACGCGCCGGCCGCTACCTCGGCATGCTGATGCAAAACGTCTGCAACAGCATCGATCCGGCCGTGATCGTGCTCGGCGGGCCGCTGTGCCAACTGGGCGAGCCGCTGATCGAAGCGGCGCGCGCCAGCCTGGCCGCGCTGGCCGGCCGCTTCGACGCCCACACCACCGCCGTGCGCCAGTGCCAGTTCGCCTTGAATGCCTGCGCGATGGGCGCGGCCGGCGCGGTGTTGCATGCGGCCCTGCGTTAATCAGCAGGTTCCGTCAGCCGGTTCCATCCGCCTGTTTTGCTTTGCGCGCCAATCGGGTACTATTAGGCGAACGCATGTAATCGGTTTCATAAGCTTGCCTATCGGGTAAGCGATTTCCCAATAACAGAATTTGATTGACACGCTAGAGCACTGACAATATAGTTCGACGATCAAACTATCATCCACCACTAACACAGACGGTCGCAGCCAGGCCGCGCATTCCGGGTTGCAGGGCCTGAGAATGAAATCACCTCAGGGGACCCGCAGATGTTCATCGGAATTGATCTCGGCACGTCCGAAGTCAAAGTCTTGCTGCTCGCTCGCGATCACAGCATCATTGCCAGCGTCGGGCGCCCGCTCACGCTGAGCCGGCCGCAGGCGCTGTGGTCGGAACAAGCCCCGCAACACTGGTGGGACGCCGCCGCCGGCGCGCTCGATCAGCTGGCGGCGGACCATCCGGCCGCCATGGCGCGGGTCGAAGCGATCGGCCTGTCGGGCCAGATGCACGGCGCCGTGTTGCTGAATGCCGACAACCAGGTGCTGCGCCCCGCCATCCTGTGGAACGACGGCCGCAGCGGCGCCGAATGCGCCCACCTGATGGCCACCGTGCCGGGCCTCGCCGAACTGACCGGCAACCTCGCCATGCCCGGCTTCACCGCCCCCAAGTTGTTGTGGGTCCAGCGCCATGAGCCGGCCATCTTCGAACAAGTGCGCAGCGTGCTGCTGCCGAAGGACTGGCTGCGCCTGCAACTGACCGGCGAGAAGGTCTCCGAGATGAGCGACGCCGCCGGCACGCTGTGGCTCGACGTCGGCCGGCGCGACTGGTGCGAACCAATGCTGGCCGCCTGCGGTTTGAACCGCAGCCACATGCCACGGCTGGTCGAAGGCAGCGCCGCCAGCGGCGTGCTGCACGCCGACCTGGCCGCGCGCTGGGGCTTGCCGGCGCGCGTGGTGGTGGCCGGCGGCGCCGGCGACAATGCCGCCAGCGCGGTCGGCATCGGCGCCATCGCACCGGGCAGCGGCTTCATTTCGCTCGGCACCTCGGGCGTGCTATTTCTCTGCAACGAACGCTTCCTGCCGCAGCCGGCGTCCGCCGTGCACGCCTTCTGCCACGCCCTGCCGGGCCGCTGGCACCAGATGGCCGTGACCCTGTCGGCCGCCAGCGCGCTGGCCTGGATCACCAGGATCACCAAACGCAGCGACGAAGCGGCGTTGCTGGAAGAAGCCGCCGCGCTGACGGACGCCCAGCGCGCCGCCGCGCCGCTGTTCCTGCCCTACCTGTCGGGCGAGCGCACGCCGCACAACAACCCGCACGCGAGCGGTGTGTTGTTCGGCCTGACCCATGAACACGGCGCCGCCGACATCGCCCACGCGGTGCTCGAAGGCGTCACCTTCAGCCTGCTCGACGGCCTGTCGGCGCTACGCCAGAGCGGCGCCCAGGTCGGCACCCTGTCGCTGGTCGGCGGCGGCGCGCGCAGCGCGGCCTGGGCCCAGATGCTGGCCTCGGCGATGGACATCGAAATCCTCACCCACAGCGGTGGCGAAGCCGGCGGCGCACTGGGCGCCGCGCGGCTTGGCTGGCTGTCGGTAGGCGGCGACGAGCGGGAAGTCTGCCTGCCGCCACCGGTCAGCGCCCGTTACACGGCCGACCCGCAAGAACGCGCACGCCTGATGCGCCGCTATCCCCGTTTCCGCGCCCTGTACCCGGCGCTGCTCGCAGAATTTAACTTCAATACGAAAGACAGCCATGACTAAATATTTCGCCGAGATCCCGAAGGTCCGCTACGAAGGCGCCGACAGCGACAACCCACTCGCCTTCCACTGGTACGACAAGGACCGCGTGGTGCTTGGCAAGCGGATGGAAGACCACCTGCGCTTCGCCGTCTGCTACTGGCACAATTTCGTCTGGGGCGGCAACGACCCGTTCGGCGGCGCGACCTTCGAGCGCCCGTGGTTCCAGGGCGGCTCGCCGCTCGAACTGGCCGAATCGAAAGCCGACAGCGCCTTCGATTTCTTCAGCCGCCTGGACGTGCCTTACTACTGCTTCCACGACCGCGACGTCGCCCCTGAGGGCAGCACCCCGCGCGAAAGCATGCACAACTTCCAGCACATGGTCGAGAAGCTGGCCGGCCACCAGGAACGCACCGGCGTCAAACTGCTGTGGGGTACCGCCAACCTGTTCAGCCATCGCCGTTTCATGTCGGGCGCCGCCACCAATCCGAACCCGGAACTGTTCGCCATGGCCGCCACCCAGGTCAAGGCCGCGATGGACGCGACCTTGCTGCTCAAGGGCGAAAACTACGTGCTGTGGGGCGGCCGCGAAGGCTACGAAACGCTGCTCAACACCGACATGAAGCGCGAACTCGACCAGCTCGGCCGCTTCCTCAACCTGGCCGTCGAATACAAGCACCGCATCGGCTTCAAGGGCCAGATCCTGCTCGAACCGAAACCGCGCGAGCCGTCCAAGCACCAGTACGACTTCGACACCGCCACCGTGTACGGCTTCCTCAAGCGCTACGGCCTGGAAAACGAAGTGAAGGTCAACATCGAAGCGAACCACGCGACCCTGTCGGGCCACAGCTTCGAGCACGAGATCGCCACCGCCCAGGCGCTTGGCATCTTCGGCAGCCTTGACATGAACCGCGGCGACGCGCAGCTGGGCTGGGACACCGACCAGTTCCCGAACAACCTGCCGGAAACCGCGCTGGCGATGTTCCACGTCCTGCAAGGCGGCGGCATGGGCGCCGGCGGTCTGAACTTCGACGCCAAGGTGCGCCGCCAGTCGATCGACGCGGCCGACATCTTCCACGGCCATATCGGCGGCATGGACATCTGCGCGCGCGGCCTGCTGATCGCCGCCGACATGATCGAGAGCGGCAAGGTCGCCGCCGAAGTGAACCAGCGCTACGCCGGCTGGGACACCGACTTCGGCCGCGATACGCTGGCCGGTAAGGTCTCGTTTGAACAGCTCTCCGAGCGCGTGTTGAACAACAACGTCGACGTCCTGCCGGTGTCGGGCCGCCAGGAGTACATGGAAAACCTGATCAACAAGTACATCTGATCGCGAGCGTGTACGCGCACTTCCCCCGTGGTTCCCGCGCCGCCCGTCGTTCCCGCGCAGGCGGGAATCAATGGCACAATTAGCCCGTCGTTCCCGCGCAGGCGGGAACCTATAGCACCTCTGTGCCGAGGTGGCATGGATCCCCGCCTTCGCGGGGACGACGCGCCAAGGGGTGGGCAAGATATGAAACATCATAATCAGCACTAGCACCACCAGCCCCACAATCAGCACCAGCAACACAAGAAATCAGCACCACAAACCGGCACGTATCCCTCAATCGATACAAGCCGGTTTTTTTTAAAGATAGAGTTAAAGGTTTAACCGACCGGGCGACCCCGGACCTGCGCCTGTCGCGCGGTCCTTCGTTATACCGGCACGGGGCACGCGAGGTGCTCCTGACAGCCACGCACCCTCCGTGGGTGCAAGACCAACCTCACGGATCACGACGCATGCAAAAACTGCCCCTGCTGTTCCTCCTCGCCGCCATCGGCGCCGCCAGCCTTCCCACCACCGCCGGCGCGCAAGACAGCCGCAAGGTCACCGAACCGGTGATCGCCCCGCCCTGCACCATCCTGATCGCCAGCCGCACCGCGCCCGCCGATGCGGGCAAGGACGACGCCCCGCAAATCCAGGAAGCGCTCGACAAATGCCCGGCCGGCCACAGCGTGCGCCTGGCCGCCAGCAACGACAAGCGCGCCTTCGTCTCCGGCCCGCTGACCCTGCGCAGCGGCGTCACGCTGGAAATCGCCGCCAACACCACGCTGTACGCCAGCACCGACCCCGCCCTGTACGACAAGGGCCGCAAGACCTGCGGCACCATCGACGCCGCCGGCGGCGGCTGCGTGCCCTTCATCACCGCCGCCAACACCAAGGGCAGCGGCATCGTCGGCGCCGGCGTGCTCGATGGCCAGGGCGGCACGCCGATGGCCGGCAAGACCGAAAGCTGGTGGCAGCTTTCGCGCCGCGTCGTCAAGGGCGAGCGCCAGAGCGTGCCGCGCCTGATCGAGATCACCAAGTCGCGCGACTTCACGCTCTACAAAATCACGCTGCGCAATTCGCCCAACTTCCACGTGGCGATGAGCCAGGTCGACGGCTTCACCGCCTGGGGCATCCGCATCGATACCCCGGCCACCGCGCGCAACTCCGACGGCATCGACCCCGGCGCCTCCAAGAACGTCACCATCGCCCACAGCTTCATTCGCACCGGCGACGACAATGTGGCGATCAAGGCCGGCAACAGCGGCGCCACCGAAAACGTCTCGATCCTGCACAACCACTTCTACAGCGGCCACGGCATGTCGATCGGCAGCGAGACCAACGGCGGCGTCAACAACGTGCTGATCGAGGACTTGACGATGGACGGCACCACCTCTGGCCTGCGTATCAAGAGCGACGTCAGCAAGGGCGGCCTGGTCAACAACGTCACCTACCGCGACGTCTGCATCCGCGACGTCAAGTGGCCGATCTACATGGACACCGTGTACGGCAAGGAGGTCAAGGGCGACGCCGTGCCGCGCTACGAGAACATCGTGCTCGACCGGGTCAATGTGACCACCAGCGGCCGCGTTCTCTTGCAGGGCAACGACGCCGAGCATCCTATCCTCGCCAGTTTCAGCAACGTGGTGGTGGCGGGCGAACCGGAAGTCAAGATCGGCAATGCCAAGATCGGCAAGGACGGCAGGATCAATCCACCTGGCGCCAAGGGCATCGATTGCACCCAGCGCTTCGTGCCCTTCCCCGAAGTGGCGCAGGCCAGCGGCCGCCCGCAGCTGACGGCGGAACAGGCCAAGGCGTTCAGCTACGCGGAAGTGCTCAAGTACGTCGGCCCGGGCGGCAAGGAGACCATCGATCCGTGGGACCCGCTGGCCGATCCGCTGGCCAAAGGCGGCGCCTACAAACCCGACTACACGGTTGATCCGGCGGCCGCCAACGGCAGCACCGTGTTCGCCACCGTGCAGGGCGCGATCGACCGCGCGGTGCGCGACGCCAAGGGCCGCCTCGTCGCCATCCTGGTCAAGCCGGGGGTCTACAAGGAACTGGTGTATGTACCGGAGATGAGCACCCCCATCACCCTGTATTCGGACGACGCGGACGCCAGCCACACCAAGATCAGCGCCGTGTTGCACTCGTCGATCACGGGGGCCGATTACGCGAAACAATTCGGCGCCCAGTTCGCCGCCAGTGATGCTAGCATTGCGGCAATGTTCAATGTGGTCAAGGGATCTGGCAACGTGGGTACACCGGGATCGACCGTTGTCTGGATTAAGAATTCCGGCTTCCAGGCACGCAATCTGACGTTTGAAAACGCCCATAACAAGGCGACGGGCGATGTCGATAATCGCCATCAGGCGCTGGCCCTGCTGGTCGACGGCGCCGACAAGGTCCAGTTCGAGAATGTCCGCCTGCTCGGCTTTCAGGACACGCTGTTCATGAAGACCCGCGTGCCCGGTTCCACGGTGCGCAGTTTCTTCAACAAGTCCTACATTGAAGGCAATGTCGATTTCATTTTTGGCGACACCACCGCCTATTTCTACAAGTCCGAAATCAAGACCCTGGGCGACCGCACCAACGCTTACGTCGCCGCGCCGAACACCCATTTGAACACCCGCTACGGCTTCGTGTTCGACAGCGTCAACTTCACGCATGACGGCAGCGAAAACGCCCGCGCCGGGAAATTCAACCTGATTCGCCAATGGTTTTCCGGCGCGCGCTGCACGCCATATGCCAGCCTGACCGTCGCCGGCTACAGCTGCACTCCCGGTGAGTTCAGCAAATACACCGAGCCGGTCGGCACCATCGCCCGCGCCCAGCTTGAATCGGTCGGCAAAATGGTCGTGCTCAATTCGCGCATCGGCAAGCATATCCACCCGGTCTATCCCTGGGCCGACTGGAACCGCAACGGCCAGATCGCCTACCGCCCGGCGCAGTATTCCTCGGACGATTATTTCGCCAATCTGCGCGCGATCGGCATCGACCCGGTGCGTACGCTCGGCTACGCATCCCAGCCCTCGCCGCCCGCGATCTTTCTCGGCGAATTCAACAATACGAATGACTAAGGAGACAGCATGCCCACACCGACCGTTCACAATCCGCAGCGGCGCCGCCTGATGCAAGCCGCCGGCGCCACCGGAATCGCCATCGCCGGCGCATCGGCACAAGCCGCCGACGATCCATGGCTGCAGGCCAAGGCCATCACCGACAAGCTGGCCAAGGTGGTCTCGTTTCGCAAGGCCGATTATCTGATCACCGATTTCGGCGCCAAGCCCTGCGAACTGGTCAAGACCGAAACCGCGATCTCGCACGAGGAACGCGGCACCCTCGCCGCGCCCGCGGCCGGCGCCCACGATTGCTATCCGGCGATCACCGCCGCGATCGCGCGCTGCAACAAGGAAGGCGGTGGCCGCGTGGTCCTGCCGAAGGGGAACTGGTTTTGCGCCGGTCCCGTGGTGCTGCTGTCGAACGTGAATGTGCATTTGAACGCCGGCGCCCAACTCTATTTCAGCAACGAGCCGACCGACTTCGCCAAATACGGCGACATCGATTGCGGCAAGGCCGGCAAGCTGTCGATCTCGCGCTGGCAAAGCAATGACTGTCTCAATTTCACGCCGCTGGTCTATGCCATTGGCCAGAACAATATCGCCCTCACCGGCGACGACTGGACCGCGATTCTCGACGGCCAGGGCGGCAAATGGTGGGATTGGGCGCGCCGCCCGCGCACGCCGAATGGCGCCCTGACCCAGCACCAGGAAAATCCGCTCAATCCCGCATCGATCCGCGCTGTGGCGCCGACCATTTCGCCGGAACTTGAGAAACTCATCGAAGGCAACGACGCCAATTGGCGCGCCGATCACACCTACCTGCCGGCGCTGTCCGAAGCCGGCGTGCCGACCGAGCGCCGCATCTTTGGCCTCGGCCACACGCTGCGCCCGCCGATGGTGCAATTCATTAGCTGCAATAATGTGCTGATGCAGGGCTACCAGGTGCGCCAGACGCCATTCTGGCAGCACCATCCCGTCAATTGCCGCAACGTGGTGATCCGCAATGTGTACTGCAACAGCCACGGCGCCAATAACGACGGCTTCGATCCGGAATCTTGCGACACCGTGCTGGTCGAAGGCTGCACCTTCGATACCGGCGACGACTGCATCGCCATCAAGTCCGGCAAGAACCGCGATATCCAGTACGGGCCGTCGCAGAACATCGTGATCCAGAAATGCATCATGCAGAGCGGGCACGGCGCCGTGACATTGGGCAGCGAAATGGCGGGCGGCATCCAGAACGTCTACGCCCAGGACCTGGTGTTCGAGAACGTCCATTGGGAAGACCATCCGCTCAATACCGCCATCCGCCTCAAGACCAATATGAACCGCGGCGGCTACCTGCGCAATTTCTACGTCCGCAACATCAAGATTCCGAATGGCGTGCAGACCAAATCGTCGTATTACAAACCGCCCGAAGGCACGCCGATCAAGCCGAACACCGCCACCACCGCCGGCGCCATCGTGGTGTTCGATTGCGATTACGCGCCGCGCGCCGACAGCGTGCGGATTCGTCCGCCATCGGTGACGAATGTGCAGATTTCAAACGTCAAGGTCGGCAATGTGAAAAAGGATGGCAAGCAGGTCTCGTGCTTCCAGGCCTTTTCTATTCTCGGCCCGGTCGCGGCGCAATATAATGGTCCGCTGCCGATGCCGCAGGTACTGCCTGTCACCAACGTAAGCATCAGCGATTGCGATTTCGGTACACCGGCAAATATCGAGAACCCCTATTTCTTCTACAACGTGCGCGGCCTGACACTCAAGAATGTCACGATCGGCGGCGTTATCTACAACAAGGTGATTGCATGAAGTTAGTCCAGAAATTAGTATGCGGCAGTCTGCTGGCACTCGCCAGCGCCGGCGCGATGGCCGATTACACCAATCCCGTGCTGCACGCCGACTATTCGGACCCGGATGCTATCCGCGTCGGCAACAAGTACTACATGGTGGCATCGAGCTTCAACGAGGCGCCAGGCCTGCCGCTGCTGGAGTCGGACGACATGGTGCACTGGAAGCTGGTGGGCCACGCGATCGCGCAGAACCTTCCGCTCGACATGTTCGCCAAGCCACAGCACGGCAAGGGTGTGTGGGCGCCGTGCATCCGCTTCCACGACGGAAAATTCTGGATTTTTTACCCCGACCCGGACCAGGGCGTGTTCGTCACCACCGCCACCAGTTTCGCCGGTCCGTGGAGCGAAGCGAAACTGATCCTGGCCGGCAAAGGCATCATCGATCCGACCCCGCTGTGGGACGACGACGGCAAGGCCTATCTGCTGCACGGCTGGGCCAAGAGCCGCGCCGGCATCAACAACCAGCTCAGCCTGCGCAACATGAAGCCGGACGCCAGCGGCATGCTCGACACCGACTCGAAAGTCATCATCGACGGCAACAAGCTGGCCGGCTATACCACGCTCGAAGGGCCGAAGTTCCACAAGCACAACGGTTACTACTACGTGTTCGCCCCGGCCGGCGGTGTCGAGCATGGCTGGCAGTCGGTGTTCCGCTCGCGCAAAATCGACGGCCCATATGAAGACAAGATCGTCATGGCGCAAGGGAATTCGCCGACCAACGGCCCGCACCAGGGCGCCTGGGTCGATACGCCCGACGGCAAGGACTGGTTCTATCACTTCCAGCACAAGGGCGCATATGGCCGCATCGTTCACCTGCAGCCGATGGCATGGAAAAACGACTGGCCGGTGATCGGCGAAGACAAGGACGGTGACGGCGTCGGCCAGCCGGTGCTCAAATATGCGAGCCCGGTGGCGGGTAAATTCGCCGCCGTCATGCCGGCCACCAGCGACGATTTCAGTGGCAAGAAACTCGGCCTGCAATGGCAGTGGAATGCGAACTGGCATCCGGAATGGTATTCGCTGACGGCGCGCCCAGGTTTCCTGCGCCTGAACAGCCAGTTTGAAAGCGATGCCCCGAATCAGTGGAACCGTTCTTCGATACTACTGCAAAAGTTGACGGCGCCGGTCTTCACCGTGACGACCAGGATCGATACCAAGGGCCAGGCCGAAGGCGATAACTTCGGCTTGATCATGTACGGCTACGATTCGAAGTGGCTTGGCGTGCGCCGCGTGGAAGGCAAGCCGAAACTGGTGCTGGTGAGCTGCTTCAAGGCGCTCAAGGGCTGCGAAGAGAAAACCGAAGTGACGGCCGATCTGCCGCAGAGCGCCATCACCATGCGCATGTCGGTGACCGACGGCGGCAAGACCCAGTTCGCCTACAGCCTGGACAACAAGAAGTTTACCGATGTCGGCGAACCGCTGGTGGCCAGCGTCGGCCATTGGGTTGGCGCGCGCATCGGCATCTTCAGCGCGGCGAGCCAGGCCGGCAAAGGTTATGTCGACGTCGACGATTTTAGCGTCAAGTAACACCTCCGTCATACCGTCATTCCCGCGAAGGCGGGAATCCATGGCACCGCAATGCATGGGTGCCATGGATCCCCCCGCAAACCTATTTCTGTGCCGCGCCTCCGCCGTACTCAAGCCGGATCACCCTTCCGCTGTGATCCTCGGCCAGATATATATTCCCGTCCGGACCCTGCTTCACATCGACCGGCGCACCCATCGCCTGATTCGGTTTGCTTCCCCAGTCACTGATCAGATCCACCAATGCGCCGCGTGGCGCGCCACTCTGGTCGGGCAGCGCCGCCACCAGCCGATGTCCGTGCTGCCGATAGCCGTGGTAGCCAATAATGAGGCTCTCCCGATAACGCGCCGGCAAGCGGCTGCCCGTATAAAACAGCATGCCTAACGGCGCCGCGTGCGCCGGCAGCAAACGGACCGGTGCCCGATACGCTTCGCACTTCGTGGCAGGATATTCGGGACTCGGCTTGCCCTCGTCGTAGCAGTAAGGCCAACCGTAGTTTTGCCCGCGCTGAATCAGATTGAGTTCGTCGTGCGGCAGCTCGTTATCGTTCTTCATGCCGGCGATGGCGGCGTGAATCGCATCACGCGCATTCTCGGCCTGCCACAGCGCGCCATTATTCGGCTGAAAGGCGAGCGCCATCGAATTGCGCAGTCCCGAGGCGTAAATCTCCGACGTCGCCACCGTACCGGCCGGCCACTTCATCTGGTATTTGCGGATCACGCCAAGCGCGTTCGGACCCTGCGTTTCGGCGCAAGGCTGGCTCGCGGCCGGGGCCTTGTTATCTTCGCTTTCACAATGATCGCTCGACGATCCGACATTGACGAACAGATCGCCCTTGCTGTCGAATCGCATGGTGGTCAAGGCGTGCCGCCCACGGCCCGGCAATGCGGCGACACCCGAACCGCCGCCGATCACATCCTTGCGCGTGCCGGCCGGATTGGCCGGATCGAAGCGAAAAATACCGCCGACCACGCCGACGTACAGCAGTTTGTCCGGGCCAAGCCCAATGCCATTGGGCCGATCCAGGCCCTTCATCAGCAAGGTCTTTTCATACTCGCCGGCGGCGGGCTTGAGCAGCCATACGCTGCCCTGCCCCGGATTCCATCCGCCCATATCGACGACGATCACATCGCCGTTGGGCATCGGCTGGATTCCGCGCGCGAATTTGAATTTTTTCGATAGCACGGCGACGCAAAAACCGGCGGGTGTATTGACCGCCAGGCGCGGATAGCCGCCGCAGCTGGCCTGGTCGGCAGCGGCCGGGGCCGCGCTGGCGGTAAGCGGTAATTGAAAGGCGAAGGCGGCAAGGCTTGAGACTGCGATGGAAGTTAAGCGCACAGTAATCGATGAATGAGCTGGTGATGCTTCACTATAGCCCAGCCGGCGCCTTTCGCGCTCGCTTCGTTAAGCCGTTTGCTCCGGAATCGGGAACTTCAAAGGCAAAGTGGTCAGGCTGCGATAGACGGCGTTATGCCCCCATTGCCATGGCTGTGCACCGAGTGCCAGTCCAGGTAAGCGCTGCATCAGGCTGCGCATCGCAATCTCCGATTCCATATACGTCAGCGCGGCGCCGATGCAAACATGCGGCCCGAATCCGAACGACAGATGCGCGCCCTCGTTGCGGCCGATGTCGAGCGTATCGGGGTCGGTGAATTTTGACGGGTCGCGATTGGCCGCGCCGATCAGCGCAATCACCAGCTCGCCCTTTTTCATGCGCTGGCCATGCATCTCGACGTCGATCTTGAGGCGGCGTCCGGAATACTGCACCGGGCTGTCGAAACGCAGTAATTCCTTCAGCGCCGATGGCAGCAGCGATGGATCGTCCTGCAAACGCCGCCACTGCTGCTGATGCTGCAGCAGCGCGAGCGTGCCATTGCCCAGCAGATTACGCGTCGTCTCATGGCCGGCGAACAGCAAAGTGCAGCATTGCGACAACAGCTCCTTGGTGGTGACGATGCCGCCGTTCGCTTCGGCTTCAACCAGCTGGCTGATCAAATCGTTGCCCGGATTAAGCCGGCGACGCGGCAGCAGCTCCTGGAAATACGCGTTCATCTTGATCAGGCCATCCTGCGCCTGGCGCGCTATCTCCATGTTCGGTGTCGGCGCGCCGATGAAGTCGGCGATCTGATCGGACCACGCCACAAACTCGGCGCAATCACCGGCATCGATGTCGAGCATGGCGGCGATCACCAAAGCCGGCAGCGGCCTGGCGAATTCGCGCATGAAGTCAAACTCGGCGATCTCGCCGGCTTTGCCAGTGGCCGCCGCCTTGGCCAGAATCGCGTCGAGCAGTGTGTCGACGATAGCCTGGATTTTCGGCACCAGCGTTTGCAAGGCAGCCGGTTTGAAACCCGCGTTCATTACATGGCGCAGACGCGTATGCTGCGGCGCATCGACGAACAAGATCGAGCGCGCGAAAATGCGTTTGAATTCGCGCAGTTCGTCGAGCGCGCCGTCGCCACTGCTATTGGCCCAGCCGCCGGCGCGGCGCACCGAAAAGCGCGCATCACGCAGCACGCTGGCGACATCGGCGTGCCGCGTCACCAGCCAGGCGCCGCCACAAAACTCGGGACTCCACTGGATCGCGCCGCCGGCCTGCAACTTGCGGTAAGCGCTGTATGGATCGTTCAGGTATTCGTTATCAATCAACATGGTGAACCGGACAAGGACATTGGAATGGGCGACGGACAAAGGCCCATTTGTCAACATTCACAATGCTGCAACAAGGGACAAGCGTGCTATCAAAGTACAAATTCTACCGCATCGCAGCAAGCCACAGCGAATGCCGTGCCAACAACCGGTTGTCGCTCGCGCCCCGCCCTGGCTGCGATGTCTGTTTCGGCAAGGCCCTTGCCACGCCCCGTATCGATTCGGTTATCCGATACGCGAACCGGCATTGATTACGCCGATTATATGATTAGCGCGGTCGCCTGTTAGCGCCTAGTCTGATGACTCGACCTATAAAAAACACAGGAGACGATCATGACAACAATCACGGCAGTACCGGCTCACGAAGCACACGTAGAAGCTGGCCAGTCGCGCAAATGGAAGGTATTGGGCGCCCTCGCGCTCACCTGCTTGATGGCGGCCGGCACAGCGTCAGCGGCCACCTGGACGCTGAGCGGCGCGATCGGCACCCACGATCCCGGCATCACCAAGGAAAGCATCTGGTGGATTGGCGAAACCAGCACCGCAGGCGGCATCGCCATTAAGTATTCCGGCGACGGCAAGGCCTGGACCCAGGGCACGCCGATTTTCGGCGGCGGCCTGTCGTGGTGGGGCGCATACAACGGCAATACCAAGAGCACCTGGGCGCCGGACATTTCGCGCTTCAATAACAAGACCAATGTGTTTTACGCCGTCTCGACATTCGGTTCGACCAAGTCCGCAATCGGCCTGGCCCAAGCAACGTCGATGGCGGCCGGCGACTGGGTCGACAAAGGCATCGTCGTGTCGTCGGTGGCCGGCGCCAGCGTCAACGCGATCGATCCCTCGTTTGTCACCAGCGCCTCCGGCACCCCTTTCCTGACCTACGGATCATGGGGCAACGGTATTTACATCACCCAGCTTGACAGCACCACGCTCAAACCGACCGGCAATGCGTATCGTATCGCCACGGCCAGCGGTGGTCTGGAGGGCGCCAATATCGTCCGCAGCGGCAGCTATTACTACCTGTTCGCGTCCAAAGGACTGTGCTGCAAGGGCGCCGACAGCACCTACTACATCGTGTACGGACGCTCGACCAGCATCACCGGTCCTTACCTGGACAAGAACGGCGTCGACATGAAGAACGGCGGCGGCACGGTGTTTGAAGGATCCGACACCAACTACGCCGGATCGGGCGGCCAGTCGGTGGCCAACGGCGTGATCGCGCGGCACCGCTACGCCAGGTCGAACGGCGCCAGCATCCTGTTCATCAGCGACATCAGCTTCGCCAGCGGCTGGCCCAGCTTCTGATCCGGCGTGACCATTTTTAGCACGTAAACAAGGCGCGGTATTTCTCACGGATTCGGCCGTTTCCCCGCAAGGGAATTACCGGGTTCGTGATTTTTTTACGCACGTTTCCCTTCGCCGATCGCAGCCGCGATCGCACAAGATACCGGCCAGGCGGCCTGCCAATTGCCGTCGACACTTGAGTCGCTTCGGCACTTCCATTCACACCCGAAACGAACGCGTGTAAAGACGCGGCTCGTGTATATTTTTGATCTCAATTCGCGCAACGCCATCGGTGCTCGCTGCCGGGTTTGCGGTGGTCCGCGTGCATGCAATGCCAACCGGAGAGATCACGATGAACAAGTTGACGCGGCGTTCGTTCTTCAAGGCGGCTGGCGCAGGCGCCGCCGC
>JBDSTZ010000173.1:0-21981 GCA_039927975.1 Massilia sp.
AATTACAAGGCGGCGATCGGCTCCTTCTTCTCGCTGATGGGCGCGGCGATGGGCGCGAAGAAACCCGCCGCCGCCAACGACGCCGCTGCGCCGACGGGCGCCGCCAGCGTCAACGCCGCCCCGGCAGCACCTGCCGGCCCGCCGCTGCCCGACCGCATGCTGGCCGGGCTGAACGACTTCAAGGGCAAGACCCTGCTGATCCTGTCGGGCTGCGACCTGACGGCACAGGAATTCACCGACGTCACCAAGGCGTCGCGCAAGTGGCAAACCCTGCTCTCCTCGGTGCGCGTCAAGCGCCAGATGCTGGCCGAAGCGGACCACACATTTTCACGCCGGGCATGGCGCGACCAGGTCGCCACCTGGACCGGGGAGTGGGTCAGGTCGTGGTAAAAAGCGTGCTGATGATCGCGTTTCACTTCCCGCCCTTGCGCGGAAGTAGCGGGATTCAGCGGACCTTGAAATTTGCCCAATACCTGCCAGAGAATGGCTGGACCCCGCTGGTGCTGAGCGCCCATCCACGCGCCTATGCCCACACCGGCGACGACCTGCTCCAGGAAGTCGGCGCCGCCACCGTGGTGCGGCGCGCCTTTGCCCTCGACACCTCGCGCCACCTGTCGCTGCGCGGCCGCTACGCCCAGTGGATGGCGCTGCCCGACCGCTGGATCGGCTGGCTGTTCGGCGCCGTGCCGGCCGGCCTCGGCCTGGTGCGGCGCTATCGCCCTGGCGTCATCTGGTCGACCTATCCGATCGCCACCGCCCACTTGATCGGCCTGGCCCTGCACCGCCTCACCGGCCTGCCCTGGGTGGCCGACATGCGCGATCCGATGAGCGACAATTACTATCCGCTCGATCCCTTCCTGCACAAGATCTACCGCCGCATCGAGAACAAGGTTATCAACAGCTGCACCCGCGTGGTGTGCACCACGCCGGGCGCGGTCGACGCCTACCGCGAACGCTTTCCGCACCTGCCGGCGTCGCATTTCGCGCTGATCGAAAACGGTTACGACGAAGCCAGTTTCGCCGGCGTGCCGGCGGTGGATGCGGCGGCGCCGGCGGCGCGCTTCACCCTGGTCCACAGCGGCCTGATCTATCCACTCGAACGCGATCCACTGGCCCTGTTCGACGCCCTGGCGGCGCTGCGGGCGAGCGGCGCCATCGACGCCGGCAACTTCCAGCTGATCCTGCGCGGCAGCGGCCACGACGGCTACCTGGGTCCGCTGATCGAAGAGCGCGGCATCGCCGATCTTGTGCTGCTGGCGCCACAACTGGGCTATCGCGACGCGCTGGCCGAGATGATGCGCGCCGACGCCCTGTTAGTATTACAAGCGGCCAATTGCAATCATCAAATTCCGGCCAAACTGTACGAGTATTTACGGGCCGGCAAACCGATTCTGGCGCTGACCGATCCCGCCGGCGACACGTCGCGCGCTTTATTGAACGCCGGAATTGATACAATTGCCCGATTGGACAGCAAGCATGAGATCATGGCCGCGCTGAGCGGCTTCATGGCGGCGGTGCGCGCTGGGACGGCGCCGGTGGCGAGCAGCGCGGCGGTGAGCGCCAGCGCACGCAGCGCCCGCACCGCGCAACTGGCGGCGCTGCTCGACACGCTGCTGGCACCCGCACCACATCAATAAATCCTGAACGACCAGACGAATGAACGGAGTAATCATGAGGAGCAACACCGCACTGGCTGCCGCACTGTTGATGCTGGCATCGGCCGGGCTGCATGCCGAAAATTTTTGCGGGAACATCACCAATCCCTTCGGCCCCTACGACTACCGCAAGGCCAAGACGGAATACAGCCACGAACTCTATCTGGTCGAAAGCACGCACTTCACGTCCGAGATCGAAAACGGCATCAAGGGCCGCTCGGGCTCGCTGGCCAACGAGATCGACTACACGCTGCGCGCCTTTCCCAACCATATTCGCGCCCTGGCCAGCCTCGACCGGCTCGCCTTCAAGGAAAAAGAAACGAATATGCTCAACGGCTCGCGCTGGCCGGTCGAGTGTTACTTCGAGCGCGCGGTGCGCTTCGCGCCTGACGACGGCGCGGCCCGCTCAGCCTACGCGACCTACCTGTTCCGCCGAGGCCAGCTGGACAAGGCGCTGACGATGTTCCGCGAAGCGGCCCGCATCACGCCGGACGACGCCACCGTCAACTACAACCTGGGACTGGCTTACTTCAACGCCAAGAATTATTCCGAAGCGAACGTGTATGCGCAAAAAGCCTACAAGCTCGGCTTTCCGCTGCCGGCGTTGAAGAACAAACTGGTCGGCGTTGGCAAGTGGCAGGAACTGCCCGATGCGCCAGCGCCTGCCCCAGCCCCTCAGGCCGCCTTGCCGGAAGCGGCCAAACCAGCCGGCCAGTGACGCATCGCGAACGCTGCGCCGCCGGCGAACACCGCCACGGCGCCGAGGTAGAATCCGGCCCAGCGCAAGGCCAGCGCGCCGTCTGACAAGGCGGCGCTGCGGTCCTGGCCCAGCAGGAAATGGACGCCGGAGAACACCCGGCCGGAATTCATCACCAGGTGTTCGATCCCCTGGTCGAACAGCCACCAGCCGGCCAGCGCCAGCAGCAAGGTCGCCGGCGCCAGCAAGGGCCAGCGCCGTCTGCCGAACGCGGCCAGCGCCACCGCATTCCCCATCATCAGAACGATGAGCGCGGCAAGAAACGGCACGCCGTTCTCGGCCACCAGCTCCTGCAGATTGTCGGTCACCGCCCAATCAAGCACGACGTATTTGGCCAGCACCCAAAATGGCAGCAGCCACAGCAGATTGATGAGCACACGCGCGCGCCGGTCGTCCTTCGGCACCGCTTGCAGCGCCACCGTCAGCGGGATGATGAACACGCCGTACAAGGCCAGGTAGCGCAGCACCCGTTCGAGCGGGCGCACCACGTCACCGGGCCACGGCGCCATGCGCGCGGCCCATTCCTGGCCCCAGTAATTTTCCTCGACCACGCGACGGTACAGATCGGGCGCGCCGATGATCTTGTCGAGCATGATCTCGGGGGTCGCCAGGTTCACCAGCATGAAGCTGAGCAGCGCCACACCCAGCAGCAGCAGCGGCATCCACACGCTGCCGTGGCGGCGCCGGGCGTCCAGCGCCAGCGCGGTGCGCACCGCCAGCCAGGGGCCGGCGCCCAGCCACAGCAAGGCCAGCGAGAACACCGCCGCGCCGAATACCGCGTGCTGGCCGAACAGTTTGCCGAGGTTGTAGGGCACGCCAGGCAAATGCACCAGCAACCACATGCCGACGCCGAGTACCAGTGCGCCGGCGCCCAGCTCGATCGACAGCCGGCGCGGCGCCAGCTTATTCACCCGAGGCGCAGGGGGAATGCGGAGCGGCGCGGCGACAACCGATTCGGTAGGTCCATCGTCGCGCAGACGCAGGCTGAGCGCGGCCGGCGCCAGCACCAGCGCCATCGTCAGCGCGGTGGTATCGCCATGAAAGCCAGCCAGCTTCATGCGCACCAGTTCCAGCGCCGCCAGCAAGGCGAGCACCAGCGCGCACCACCACAGCGGCCGGGCGCCGAAGCGGCCCGCGCCGGCCAGACCGGCCCACAGGATCGTGCCGATCGCCAGCGCTTCGAATGCGGCCGGGGCGACCTCGCTCAACAAGCCGCGCCACATCAGGTGGGAGAACGGCGTCAGCGTGAAGCCGGCGTCGGCCAGCTGGCCTCGGTAAGGCGTCAACACCGTGATCAGCAGGGTGGCCAGCGCCAGCAGCAGCGCCACGTCGTGGCTGCGCGCGCGCTGATGACGCACCACCAAGTAGCCGGCGCCAAGACCGAGCGCCATGCCGAGCAGGGTTTCGCGGCGCAGCGCCCCGTAAGCGACGAACACTTCGAGCAGCATCGCCGCGCCGCCCAGCAGCAACAGGCCGAGCGCGGGCCGGCGCAGCCAGCCGAGCCGCATCATGGCAATTCCGGCCAGCGCGGCCGCCAGACCATGTTGGGTCAGGCGCATCAGCTCGAACGGCGGCGCCACCACCGCCGTTTTGATATGCGCGCGCAGCAGGCCGATGTCGAGCGTCGGCACGAAGGGAAACGATTCGTAGAAAAACCACAGCAGCAGCAGGCAGGCGAGGAAATGGTCGCGTCCGGCCATCGGCCCGTTCAGGCGCGCACGCAGGGCGTCCTGGATGCGGCCGGCGACCAGCATGCCGGCCACCATCCCGACGGTGTTCCAGAATGCGTCCGACAGCGAGGCGACCCGGCTGGGCAGGTAGAGCTGGACCAGCTGGATGCCGATCGCCAGCACCAGCACGGAGAAAATCGCGCCCAGCATGCGCGCGCTGGCGCTGCGCAGGCTGGCGTGCAGGCCAACTCCGAGCGGCACGAACAGCAGGAAGTTGTCGATCGCATCGGACCGGTTGGCGAACAGCTGGTATTGATCGAAGAAACTGTCGATCGACAAAGGCTGGTCGCTAAAGTCGAAGGGAAACAGCGAACCGTAGACGATGAAGACGATCATCGCCAGCAGGAACACATGCGCGGGCGTGCGCGACAATTCCCGCTGCGCGCCCGGCCCCTGGTTCAACTCAGGCGGTGGCCGACTTGATGCCATGGCGCGCCATGAGGTCGTACATGGTCGGCCGGCTAATCCCCAGCAATTCGGAAGCCTTGACGATATTGCCGTCGACCCGCGCCAGCGCCTTGACGATGGCCTTGTATTCGGCCTCGTCGCGCACCTGGCGCAGATTGATCGGCTCCTCTTCGGAAGCGGCGCCGCTCAGGCCGAGGTCGTCGGCGCCGATGGTGTTACCGTCGGTCATGATGACGGCGCGCTTGATGCAATTTTCCATCTCGCGCACATTGCCCGGCCACGGGTACGCCTCGATCGCCGCCAGCGCTTCCTGGCTGAAATGCAGCGAGGAGCGCGATTCGGCCGCCGAGAATTTGTTCTTGAAGTGATGGGCCAGCAGCGCGGCGTCGCCGGTGCGGCTGCGCAGCGGCGGAATCGTCACGACGATTTCCGACAGGCGGTAATACAAGTCTTCGCGGAAGGTCTTGGCGACCGTCAGGTCCTTCAAGTTCTGGTGGGTCGCGCAAACGATCCGCACATCGACCGGAATCTCCTCGTGCCCGCCGACCCGCTCGACCACCCGCTCCTGCAGGAAGCGCAGCAATTTCGCCTGCAGCGACATCGGCAAGTCGCCGACCTCGTCGAGGAAGAAAGTGCCGCCGTGGGCCAGCTCGACCTTGCCCTTGGTCTGCTTGGCCGCGCCGGTAAAGGCGCCCTTCTCGTAGCCGAACAGTTCGCTCTCGAGCAGGTTTTCCGGAATCGCCGCGCAATTGATCGCCATGAAGCGGTTGTTGGCGCGTGGACTCAGCTGGTGCAGCGCGCGCGCCAGCACTTCCTTGCCGGTGCCGCTTTCACCGAGCACCATCACCGAGGCCGAGGTCGGCGCCACTTTCTCGATATTGCGGCACACCTTGAGCATGCCGGCGTCGCGGCTGATGATGCCCGACATCGGCGAATCGGCCTGCGAACGGGCCATGCGGCGGTTTTCCTCCTGCAGCGCGTGCAGGAAAAACGCCCGCTGCACCACCAGGTTGAGTACTTCCTGGTCGCACGGCTTCTGGTGGAAATCGTAGGCGCCCATGCCGATCGCCTTGACCGCATTGCTGTGGTCCTGGTTGCCGGTCAGGACGATGACGCGGGTGTCGGGCGCCAGCGCGAGGATTTGCTGCAAGGTGGCCAGCCCCTCGGTCGAGCCGTCCGGGTCGGGCGGCAAGCCCAGGTCCATGGTGACGACGGCCGGCTCGTGCCGGCGAATCTGGTTGAGCGCGCTTTCACGGTCGCCCGCCACCACCACGTCGTAGGCGTCCAGACTCCAGCGCAGCTGCTTTTGCAGCCCGGGGTCGTCTTCGATGATCAGTAATTTCGGTTTGGTTTGACTCACAGCGGTCCCTTGGGCCTTCACACGGCCGTTTCAGCGATTGCCGCTTCCACCTGGTGGAGCGGCAAGACAATAGTAAAAGTGGTGCCGGCGCCGGGTTTGCTGGCGACCTCCAGCTTGCCGCCCAGCTCGTTGATGTATTCGAGGCTTTCAAACACGCCGATGCCCATGCCGGCCGACTTGGTGGTTTCAAACGGCTTGAACAGGCGCTCGCGGATGAAGTCCTCGCTCATGCCCTCGCCGGTGTCGGCAATCTCGATCAGCGCGCGGCCGGCTTCGCGCCGCAGGCGGATCGTCACCTGGCCGTCGCGCGGAGTCGCTTCGATGGCGTTCTGGATCAGGTGGCCGACCACGCGTTCGAGGCGCTCCCAGTCCGCCAGCACACGCAGGCCCGGGTCCATCACGTGCAACAGCGGCAGCGGCTCGAAACCGGTTTTGAGCGACACCGCCTGGCGCACCACCTGGTCGATCGCCAGCGGCAGCGGGCGTTCGGGCGCGTCGTTGCGGCTCAGTTTTTGCAGCAGCAGCTTCATCTTGTGCACCGAGTGGTTCACGGTGTCCAGCATGTCGCGCTGGAATTCGGGGTTGTTGCGGTGCTTCTCGGCGTTCGGGATCAGCAGCGACAATTGCGCGACCAGGTTCTTCAAGTCGTGCACCACGAAAGTCGACATGCGGTTGAACGATTCGAACTGGCGCGCCACCATCAGCGCATTGGCCGCGTCATGCTGGGCCAGGTAACTGGCAGCCTGGCTGCCGGCGATCTTGAGCAGGTCGATCACTTCCCAGTTCAGGTTGATGGCGCTCCTCGGCTGCTGCAGCACGACGAAGCCGAACAACCGGGTGTGCATGATCAGCGGCACCACCAGCCAGGCGCGCGGATAGGCCAGCAGCCAGGCCGGCATCGCGACGTCGGCGTATTTCTCGGGCATGGCCGCGTGCTCCTGCAGGTCGACCACCCACTGGCTGCTTTCCAGGAACTGGCAGAAGGCCGAATCGGCCGGCTCGCAGGCGTCGGTCACCGGCACATGCCAGTGCGCGCTCGGCTCGCACAGGCCCGAATCGCGCCGTACCCACAGCGCGCCGCCCGGGCTTTCGACCAGCTCGGCGACCGCCTGCACGGTGCGCTCGCCCAGGCCCGGCCCCTGTTCCGACAGGGTGCGGGTAAACCGCAGCCACTCTTCGCGGTAGTCGTAGTTGTAGCTGTAAAAATGCTTGCTGATGAAGACTTTCAGCCAGGAGCGGAAGGTGCCCGAAAACAGGATCCCGGCCAGCAGGATCAGGGCGCCGCACAGGAAGGTCACCTGCATCACCGTGCCCCAGCTGCCGCCGAAGAAGCGCAGGTAGTAGCCGGCCGAGCCCATCGCCAGCAGGTAGATGGCCGAGCCGAACAGCGCGGCTGAATGGAACATCACGCGGCGCGACAGCGAGATCGCCGACGACCACGAGCTCGAGCGCGCGATCGAAATGCCCAGCAGCGGCACCGTCAGCGCGTTGACGATCCCGCGCGCGGCCCAGATGTCCGGATTGACCTTGTGGAACAGCATGGTGTCGCTGAACATGTAGAAGTCGTAGGCGAACATGCCGCCGATGCCGAGGCAGGCGAACTTGAGCGCCCAGCGCTCCTGCATCGGCTTGTTGCGGTAGAGCTGCTCGACGAGCAGCATGCCGTACACCGCCATGCCGACGTGGGCCGCGACCCCCGGCATCAGGCCGATTCCGGTCAAAAATTCGAGGTCGAGCCAGCCGAAGGCGGCTGCCACCATGTAGGCCGCGTAGATCGCGGCGGCGCCGCTGAGCGAGGGCCGCAGGTGGAACGGCAGGCGGCTGTCGGCCTGCTGTATGTTGCCGAGCAAGACGACGAGGAAATACGACCAGGCCGCGTTGCGCGCCGTTTCGAGCAGGTCGGCCAGCTGCGACCACGGCGCCGCGCCGCTCGATTGCCAGGCCAGCAGACCCGCCCAGGCGGCCGTCAGCAGGCAGGCGACGGTCAGCGCCACGCCGTGGATGCGGCCGCGCCAGCTGGTCAGCAGCAGCACACTGAGAAACAGGAAGCCGGCGGCGGCGATCGAGTAGCTATAGGCGGCGATGCTGCTCAAGATAAACCACCCAAAACGGCCAGAGTGCGCATGCGAATTCCAAAAATGCCAGCAAAAGCGTGATGGTCAGGGCTCGCCCCGGGGACTGGACCCCGCAATCAGCGGCCGCTGCGGAACAGGACGACTTTGAGCGTGTCGATCAAAATCAGGACGTCGAGGAACAGACTATTGTTCTTCACATAATACAGGTCATACTGGAGCTTCTGCAACGCGTCCTCGGCCGAGGAACCATAGCCGTAGCGCACCTGGGCCCAGCCGGTGATGCCTGGCTTGATACTGTGGCGCACGTTGTAGTAAGGGACCACTTCGATCAGCTGCTCGACAAAGTAAGGCCGCTCCGGACGCGGGCCGACAAACGACATCTCGCCGGCGAACACATTGAGGATCTGCGGCAGTTCGTCGATCCGGGTCTTGCGGATGAAGTTGCCGATGCGGGTGACGCGCGGATCGTTCTGCGCGGCCCATTGCGGCTTGCCGCCCTTCTCTGCGTCGTTGCCCATGCTGCGGAACTTGCGCACCTTGAAGGACTTGCCGTCGCGCCCGACCCGCTCCTGCGAGTAGAACACCGGCGCGCCGTCTTCGAGGTAGATGGCGGCGGCGGTGATCAGCATGATGGGAAAGGTCGCCACCAGGATCAGGGTGCTGCAGATCAGGTCGAAGCCGCGCTTCATGAAGGTGCGGATATAGCTCTGGTCGAAGCCGCCGCCGAACACCAGCCAGCTCGGCTGCAGCGAATCGACCCGGATCTGGCAGGTTTCGCGCTCGAAAAAGGTGGCCGCGTCGGTCACCTTCAAGCCTTGCAGCTTGCAGTCGAGCAGTTCCTTGATGGGAAAGCCGCCGCGCCGGTTCTGCACCGCCACCACGATCTCGGCCACATTGTATTTGTTCGCCAGCGAGACCAGCGAATCGCCGTCGCGCACCGTCAGCAGGCGGTCGCTGGGCATGCACAGCTCTTCGGCCGGATTGGCAATGAAGCCGGCGATGTCGTACTTGTGGTAGCGCGCGGCCTGGCTGGCCAGATCGGTGCACTCCTTGGCCAGCGGCCCGGCGCCGAGGAAAATGATGCGCGACTCGAGAAAGCGCAGTTCCGAGGTCTTGAAGAAGATCATGCGCGCCAGGAAGATGCCGGCGGCGGCGAAACCGAACACGAACACCAGCACGCCGCGGCCGAAATACAGCTCGGGCATGACGTAGAACACCAGCGTGAGGATCACGAAACCCATCACGAACGACGGCAGCAGCTTGAGGAAGAAGGGGTTGCGCAAGCCCTCGGTGAAATTGAGCTGGTACATGCCCATCGCGCTCATGCTGAAGATGATGGCGGTGGCGAACGCGATGGCCGAGGTGAAGAAGTGGTCGAGATGCGGATTCGAGACGTCGGGAATGTCGCCAAATCGAATTGCGGCGCCGGCGTACGCCGCGCCGAGCAGAATGAGTATTTCCACAAACAGCAGCACGAAGACGATCTTCGATACGTAGTGGTTAGCGATTCTTAACACTTCAGCCTCCGGAATTTCTTTTTACTTACCAAGAAAGCATGACGGCGCAGGTCCCATACGCCGCCCAGGTCATGCCAATCGCACTCGATCACTTGCACTCGATCACTTACTGCTGTTCGTCAGGTTGTCCACGTACCAGTCCATCGCCTGCTTGAGGCCGGCGTCGATGCGGTGGGTCGGCGCGTAACCGAGCAGCTTGTTCGCCTTGCCGATGTCGGCCTGCGAATGGCGCACGTCGCCGGCGCGGAAATCCTTGAACTGCGGCTGATGCTGGCGCACATGCGGGAAGCGCTCGGCCAGCAGCTCGCACATCATCGCGTGCAGTTCATTGAGCGTGGTGCGGGCGTTCAGGGCCACGTTGTAGACCTGGTTGGCGGCACCTTCGCCATCGGCCAGCGCGGCCAGCAGATTGGCTTGCACGACATTGTCGATGAAGCAGAAATCGCGGCTGGTCTCACCGTCGCCGTTGATGAACAGCGGCTTGTTCATGATCAGCGCGGCGATCCACTGCGGGATCACCGCGGCATAGGCGCCATGCGGATCCTGGCGCGGCCCGAACACGTTGAAGTAGCGCAGGCCGATCGCCTCGGTGCCGTAGGTGCGGGCGAACACGTTTGCATACAGCTCGTTGACATACTTGGTCACGGCGTAGGGCGAGAGCGGATTGCCGATCACGTCTTCGACTTTTGGCAGGGTTGGATGGTCGCCGTAGGTCGAGCTCGACGCGGCGTAAACGAAGCGCCTGGCCTTGGCGTCGCGGCTGGCGGTGAGCATGTTCAGGAAACCGCTGACGTTGACGTCGTTGGTGGTGATCGGGTCGGCGATCGAGCGCGACACCGAACCCAAGGCCGCCTGGTGCAGCACGAAGTCGACCCCGGCGCAGGCGCGCGTGCAATCGGCCAGCTGGCGGATGTCGCCCTGGACGAAGGTGAAATTGGCCCAGGCGGCAGGCCCCACCAGCTGCTCGACCTGGTCGAAATTGTGCTGGAAGCCGGTGGCGAAATTATCCAGCCCGGTGACGCGCTGGTTCAGGCGCAGCAGCGCCTCGACCAGGTTCGAGCCGATGAAACCAGCGGCGCCGGTGACCAGCCAGTGGTACTGGTGCTGGCGCAAATGCTGTTGGACATCGGTAAATTTATTCACGGTGTGCTGCTCCAAATGGGTTCCCGCGGCGGCCCGGCCGGGCCGCCTGCATGATCGGGCGGCCAGGCGCCGCGCCAGAAAATGCCTGCCTTAAAAACTGACGTGGCCGCCGGCCGAAATCGGCAGGCGGCCCGCAAAAAACACTGCGACGATCAGAGACGCCAGACGCTGAAACCGGCCGCCTCGAGGGCGTTCCTGTCGAACAGCGACTTGACGTCGATGAAGCAGCCGCCCGGATTGAGCTTCGCTTCGAGGTCGGCCAGCGGACGCGCCAGCAATTCCTTGTGCGAGACGGCGGCGACCAGCGCGTCGGCGCGCGGCAGCTGGTCCCAGCTGACCAGCTCGACGCCGTATTCATGCATCGCTTCGGCGCTCGAGGCGACCGGGTCGTAGACGCTCACGTCGACCCCGTACGACTTGAGTTCGAAGACGATGTCGGCCACTTTCGAGTTGCGCAGGTCGGGGCAGTTTTCCTTGAAGGTCAGGCCCAGTACGCTCACTTTGGCGCCCTTGACGTGGAAGCCGGCGGCGATGATCGACTTGACGGTTTTCTCGGCCACGAACTTGGCCATGCCGTCGTTGATGCGGCGCCCGGCCAGGATCACCTGCGGGTGGTAGCCGATCATTTCGGCCTTGTGCGTCAGGTAGTAGGGATCGACGCCGATGCAGTGGCCGCCGACCAGGCCCGGACGGAACGGCAGGAAGTTCCACTTGGTGCCGGCCGCCTTGAGTACTTCGAGAGTGTCGATGCCGATCTTGTCGAAGATGATGGCCAACTCGTTCATCAGCGCGATGTTCAGGTCGCGCTGGGTGTTTTCGATGACCTTGGCCGCCTCGGCGACCTTGATGCTGGAGGCGCGGTGCACGCCGGCGGTGATGATCGATTCATACAGCTGGGCCACCAGTTCGAGCGTCTCGGCGTCGTCGCCTGAGACCACTTTCAGAATCGTGGTGAGGGTGTGTTCCTTGTCGCCCGGGTTGATGCGCTCGGGCGAGAAGCCGACGTGGAAATCCTCTTTCCATTTCAGGCCGGAGTGCTTCTCGAGAATCGGAATGCAGACTTCCTCGGTCGCGCCAGGATAGACGGTCGATTCGAAGATGACGATGGCGCCCTTCTTCATGTGGGTGCCAACGGTCTTGCTTGCGCCGGCCAGCGGCGTGAAGTCAGGATTGT
Organism: Massilia sp.; assembly: GCA_039927975.1. Classification (GTDB taxonomy): domain Bacteria; phylum Pseudomonadota; class Gammaproteobacteria; order Burkholderiales; family Burkholderiaceae_D; genus JBDSTZ01. The sequence continues at coordinate 11,820 of JBDSTZ010000173.1, forward strand.
GCGCCTCGTCGACCGGGGTCGGCACGGCCACCACGATGTACTTGGCGCCGGCCAGTGCGGCCGGATCGGTCGAGACCGACAGCTCGGTGGCCGATTTCAGTTCTTCCGTCGACAGTTCGCCGGTCGGATCGATGTATTTTTTATAGCTTTCGATCTTGCTGCTGGAGAGGTCGAAACCGATGGTGGTCCGCTTCTTGCCGAACTCGACCGCCAGTGGCATGCCTACATATCCAAGACCAACTACTGCGACGACGTCATCTGATTTCATTATCGGGTTCCGTTAAGAATTAATCTTTGCAATTATAATAACTTTCAATATAGCACACAAATAATCTGCGCCCAATTGAAAGCAACTAATTTTGTCTTGAGGAAACAACACTCGCGGCATTTTATTATCATCATGACAGCAATCCGCCGCGCAACGCTGGCCATTTTCCGGATGGGCACGCCGCTGCCGCTCACTTTGCCCCGCCGCCGGGGCAGCGCGCCGGGCGCCGCTACACCGAGGGCGAGGCTGCAATTTTATCACTTTCCTATTAACAAATGTCCGTTTGAAATTTTGTTCTGTGGCGCTCGCGGCACGCGAAACCATTTGTTTTCAAAGGGCAAAAACCGGGAATCCCGCCGGGCTTTGTCGAGGCTTCTTACAACGCTTGGAAGTGAGGGATGATGCTCAAGCGGAAACCTTTTCCGGCGTGGCGGGCAAGGTGGCGGGCCTTCCGGCCGGGGCCAGCGAGAACGGCCGTTCGACCAGCAGAAACAGCACGCCCGACACGAGCAAGGTGAGCAGGAACATCAGCGGCAGCATGGCCAGCACCAGCGCGCCATTCGGTGTGGCCGGCGCCGCTTTCGCCAGCAGCAGGAAGCCGGCCTTGAGCGCGAGGCCATGCAGCAGGTAGTAGGAGTAGCTCATATTGCCGAGCCAGCGCAGCGGCGCCCAACTGAAGCCACGCGCCAGCGCCGAACGGGGCCGGCTGAAACAGCAAAAGCACACGATGAAGAACGTGCCGAACAGGATGAGCATCTTGACGGCCAGCGCGCCGGCGCCAAAGAAAGGCAAGGCGCTCGACCACAAGCCGGCCAGCAGCGCGGCGAAGGCGAACCCGCTGCGCGGCGCGGCGCCCGCGTGGCGTGGCAAGGCTTCGTACAGCAGGATGCCGGCGATGAACATGATCAGCCGGATCGGCCCCTCGTAGATGCTACACAAGAGCACGATGATGCCGGCCAGCGCGATAAAAAAAGCCACGCGCCAGCGGCTCGTTCGCGCACGCAGCGACAGCATCCCGATGAGCGGCGGCATGACCAGGTAGTAAAACATCTCATAGCTGAGCGACCACGCTACCGTGATCAGGGGCTCGATTGGCAGCAGGCCCGGCAGCAAGGCCAAGTTCTCCAGCAGATACACGGCCGCCGCGGCGCTGCCGGCGGGGATTTTGCTCTCGGCCGGACGCAGCACCGAGAGCAGCACGTACAGCACGAAGACGACAAGGAAGGCCGGATAAATCCGCACCACGCGGCGGCGCATGAAGGCGGCAAACGCTTGCGGCCGCGCCATCAGGGAGCCGTAGATCAGGTAGCCGCTCAGCACGAAAAACAGGTCGACGCCGGCGTTGCCGATGGTGCGCAGCGCGGTCAGGCTCACGCCCAGTGGCGACGCCGCCGGCAGCCAGGGGTCGATCAGGGTGACGTAATGGACCAGGAAGACGAGAAACACGGCGAAGCCGCGCAGGCCCTCCATCGGCCGCACGTTCGCCGCGCTGCCGCTGCGGGACAATTCAAACTGCTGGGACAGCCACTGCATGGCACTCCGATCGCTTGCTTACTGAGTTACTGAGGTGACGAAGAAATTCTTGAACGGCAAATTCTAACTCAGTAGCAATCGGAAAAACCGGCGCCTGGGCCCGCCAGCAGGATTACTCGGCCGTCAATACGCTGCGCACGTCCACAGCCTTCGGCGACGGCAGGCGTTTGAATTTCAAAAACGGTTTTTCGATGAGATACCAGCTGACGGTACCGAGCGCGAGCGCGCCCAGCAGTGACCAGAATGACAGCGACCACGGCGACAGCTGCGGGAAAGTCCACAGCAACAGCTTTTGCACGGGCCAGCCATACAGATAGACGCCATATGACACATCGGGCAAGCGATTGAATTTCGCCAGCGATGCGATCGGTTTGAAGGCAAAGAAAAACATGAGATAGGCGCCGGCGGTCGCCAGCACCAGCTCGGACAGTCGCCATGATTTCATCCCCAGCGCAAGCACAATCAAGGCAAGGATCGCCAGAGGGCGCGAGTAGCTTATTTTTTCCCGGTAAAGGTAGCACGCTCCGCCGACGAGAAAAAAGGAACCGAGGCGGATCAGCGGATCGAACCACATCAGTTGCGACGGCAAGCTGGGCAGCACCGCAAAGCGTTCTGCCACGAAAGCGGCGAACAAGACGATCGTTGCGGCCAGCCACGCGCGGCGCCGGCCAACCAGGCCTGCGATCCCGGCCAACAGGACCACCATGTAGCACATGAACTCGAAAGAAATCGTCCACATGGCGCCATTGATGCGCGGGTAGAAACTGCCGGCAAACACCGGCGGAACCTCAGGCGGCTGCAGCAGCACCAGCGAGGCGATCAGGCCAGTGATGGACAATCGGGAGAAATACCCAGCCGCATTGGCCGCCAGCGGGCCCACCACGAAGGCGCACACGAGGCTGGCAACGATAAAGCCCGGAAAGATTCGCAACACGCGGCTGCGCAGGAACTGGAAGACGTCGGGCGTATTGGCCCAACTTTGCACGATCAGGTAGCCACTCAGAAGGAAGAATCCATCGACCGCGAATTCGCCAAACGAGATCGTATGGAAGAGGGATGTCAGCAGTTCACGGCTGCGGTTGCCGTCCACCATTTCAGGCGCGTGCGAGAGAATGACCAGGGACGCCAATATCAAACGCAGCAGATTGAAATTGTTATTCTTGGCGGGCGTGACGATGTTATTGGACGACATTCTCGACAATAAGTTCGAAGTGCCTCGCCGGTCGGCGAACTGTACGGAGCCGCAGCAAGGTGTAGGGCGATGACGATTTTCGCCTCGCGTTCCGATAACACATGGAACAAGGCGCGCGAACACGACTGGATACAGAAAGAACTGGTGCGGCTGGCGGGGATCGAACCCACGACCCTTGGCTTCGGAGGCCAATACTCTATCCACTGAGCTACAGCCGCGCTTGGGGGGAACGTCTTTAAGTGAGGCGAAGGATACAGTTTTTCGGCCCGTCCGTCCATGGAAAGTGTGGAATCATAGGCAATTTGCGTTCCAAAACAGGACCTTTGCGTCTATAATCGCGGGTTTGGCGAGTGTTTGCGGCGGGTATGGGCAAACGGAATCAGTCAAGGCAGCTTTTTGAAAATTGTACTAAGGACATCATGAGCGACGCACATAACGAACACGAATCCCCCATCCGCACCCCAAAACAGTTGGTTGTCGCAGTGGCCGGTTTTTTCCTGGTCATTGTCATCGGCATCATCCTGCTGGTGTCCTTCGTTACCACCACCAAGCTGGTCGGCGCCGGTACCGAGAGCCAAAGCCCTGACGCCATCGCCGCCCGTGTACGCCCGGTCGCCGACGAAGGCTACACGCTGAAAGACGTCAACGCGCCGAAAGTGCTGCAATCGGGTGAAGCGGTGTTCACCGCCATCTGCGCCGCCTGCCACGCCACCGGCGCCGCTGGCGCACCAAAAGTCGGCGACGCCGGCGCCTGGGGTTCGCGCATCGCGCAGGGTTACGACACGCTGCTCAAACACGCAATCGAAGGTATCCGCGCCATGCCGGCCAAAGGCGGCAATCCCGATCTGGACGACGTCGAAGTTGCTCGCGCAGTGGTCCACATGGCCAACCAGAGCGGCGCCAAGTTCAAGGAGCCTGAAGTAAAAGCGGCAGCGGCGGCGCCAGCAGCGCCTGCGGCAGAGGCACCAGCGGCAGAGGCACCAGCGGCAGCGGCTCCGGCAGCAGCGCCTGCCCCTGCGGCGGCACCGGCTGCGGCAGCAGCGGCCCCAGCAGCGCCAGCGGCAGCACCGAAGCTCGCCGCCGACGCCGGCAAGAGCGTCTATAACGCGACATGCGTCGCTTGCCACGGCGCTGGTATCGCCGGCGCGCCTAAGTTCGGCGACAAGGCAGCATGGGCGCCACGCGTCAAGCAAGGCACGGCCGTCCTGTACGAACACGCCCTCAAAGGTTTCCAGGGCAAGGCTGGCGTGATGCCACCTAAAGGCGGCTCGAGCGCCTCCGACGATGAAGTCAAGGCAGCAGTCGACTACATGGCGAGCGCGGCGAAATAAAGCGTCCGCCAGCAAAAAAACCGCGCCTGGTGCGCGGTTTTTTTATGTCCGCCGCGAACTCACGCCAGCGTCGATACCTCGTTCACGCCGGCAGTTGTACCCGCATCGTCTTGCTTGCCTGCCCACCTGCGGTTCAGATACATGCGCGCAGGCCGTTCCAGCAAGTAGTAGGAAGCGATCCCGGCCAACAGCGCCAGGCACACCGCCGGCAGCGGTCGCATACCATCGGTGGCAACGTAACGGTAGAACGGCTGCTGCCACAGATAAATCGAAAACGACCACATCCCCAGCTGCCGCAGCGGCCTGAACGACAATGCCGCATGCACCCAGGCTGGCGCGGCCGGCAGCAAATTGATCAGCAGCGCAAAGGCGCCAACGCCAACGATGGTGCCGACCGGCAGCGGCACCGACCACCACTGCAGCGCCAACCCGCCCGCCGCGAGCAAGGCCAACGGCACAAAGTGCACGCGTGTTATATCGCGGTCCCGCAGCCACAACATCAGGAAGGCCGACATAAAGATGCCGTACGCCGATACCTCGGTGTGGATCCAGCGGTCGAACACCAGATGCTCGCCGGTGTAGCTAAACCAATGCACCAGGGCGCCGGCGCCGCACGCGGCGGCCAGCATGCCCACCGCCAGGCGCGCGCTGACGCCCTTCGCGCGCACCAGCAGCGCCGCCAGCGACAACAGAATGTAGCTGTGCTCCTCGACGCAGAGCGACCAGATGTGACCAAAGGGCATTACCGCCGCGCCCGGCGCGCCCGGAAAATAATTGATGACAAACAGCGCGGCGGCGGCCGTCTCGCGCCAGCTGACCGGCCTGCCGATCGCGCAATACGCGAGCACGATGCCGCCGATGAACACCAGCACGGTCGGAAAAATCCGCGCGATGCGGCGCTTGTAAAAGATCGGCAGCGGCGCCTTGTCGATGAACAGGACGCGCGCCATCAGGAAGCCCGACAGGACGAAAAACAGGTTGACGCCGAGCGCGCCCAGATTGATCCCGGCAAACGGGAAGAAGTGCCCGATCAGCAGCAGGCCGATCGCCAGGCCGCGCCAGCTGTCAAGGTATGGAAGGTAGGGTGAACCTGCATCGCTCATGGGTGCGCTCGGTGCCAACTGTTATTCTCAGCAGCAAGGATACCCGACGCCGCCCCCGGACAGCCAGCCCGCCGGCCCCGCGACCGCAATGAAACTGAAACGCCTACGAAAAAGGGCCACCGCAGTGGCCCTCACGTACTGGATCAGCGAGCCCTTACCAGATAATCACCCGCTCCTTCGGCGCCAGATACATCTTGTCCCCCGGCTTGACCCCGAACGCCTCGTAAAACCCCGGCTGGTTTTTCAGCGTGCCGTTGGCGCGGAACTGCCCCGGCGAATGCGGGTCGTTCTTGAGCCGCTTGATCTGCTCCGGCTCGCGCATCTTGGTGCGCCACACCTGCGCAAAGCCCATGTAGAAGCGCTGGTCGCCGGTCATGCCGTCGATCACCGGCGCCTTCTTGCCTTTCAACGACAGCTTGTACGCCTTGTAGGCGATCGCCAGGCCCGAATTGTCGGCGATGTTCTCGCCCAGCGTCAGTTCGCCGTTGACGTTGTAGCCGGCCACCGGACTGTAGCCGTTGTACTGGTTCACCAGCATCTTGGTCTTGGCAGCGAAGTTCTTGTGGTCGGCCTTGCTCCACCAGTCGCGCAGATTGCCCACGCCGTCGTATTGCGCGCCCTGGTCGTCGAAACCATGGCTGATCTCGTGCCCGATCACCGCGCCGATGGCGCCGTAATTGACCGCGTCGTCCGCGTTGGCGTCAAAGAATGGCGGTTGCAGGATCGCCGCCGGGAACACGATCTCGTTCATCTCCGGGTTGTAATAGGCGTTCACCGTCTGCGGCGTCATGCCCCACTCCTCGCGGTCGATCGGCCGTCCCAGCTTGTTCAACTCGCGGTTCGACTCGACCACCTTCGAGCGCATCACATTGCCCACCAGGTCGTCGCGCGCGACCACCAGTGCCGAGTAATCCTTCCACTTGTTCGGGTAGCCGATCTTCGGCGTGAACTTGGCCAGCTTGGCCTGCGCCTCGCGCTTGGTCGCAGGGCTCATCCAGTCGAGCTTGTCGATGCTCAGCTTGTAGGCCGCCAGCAGGTTCTTCACCAGCGCCTCCATGCGCGCCTTGCGGTCGGCCGGGAAGTGCTGCTCGACGTACAGCTTGCCGATGCTCTCGCCCATCGCGTCGGCCACCGCATTGACACCCCGCTCCCAGCGCGGCTTCATCGCCGTCACGCCCGACAGCACCGGTCCGGTAAACGCGAATTCCTCGTCGACGAAAGGCTTCGACAGCAGCGGCGCATAAGCGCTGATCAGGCGCAGCTGCAGGTAAGCCTTGATGGTATCGAGCGGCGTCTTGTTCGACAGCTCGGCGAAGCCTTTCAGATAGCTCGGCTGGCTGACGATCACATACGTCGTCTTGGCGCTGATGCCGGCCGCGTCCAGGTAGGCCTTCCAGTCGTAGCCCGGCGCCAGCGCGGCCATCTTGCCCAGTTCGACCTTGTTGTAGGTCTTGATCGGATCGCGGTTCTGCACATTGGTCCACTGCACGCGCGCGATCTCGGTCTCGAAGTCGACGATCGCCTTGGCGTCCGCGCCGGCCTGCTTGTCGCCGGCCAGCGCCAGCAGCCGTTCGACGTGCGCCAGGTACTTGGCGCGCACATCGCTCAACTTGGCGTCGTCGGTCTTGAGGTAATAGTCGCGGTCCGGCATGCCCAGGCCGCCCTGGTAGATGTCTGCCACGTACTTGGTCGAATCCTTGCCGTCCTGGTGGATGCCGAAGTCGTAAGGCACGCCCACGCCGATCTTGCCCAGGTGGGCGATCAGTGCCGGCAGTTCGGCCTTGTCCTTCACCGCCGCGATCTTCGCCAGTTCGCCGTTGATCGGCGCGATGCCCAGCTCGTCGGCGCGTTTTTCATCGACAAAGCTGGCGTAGAAATCGCCGATGCGCTGGGCGTCGCTGCCGGCCGCGCGGTTCGGGTTATTCGCCGCCGCCTCGATGATCGCGCGCAGCTGCGGCTGGGTATCGTCGCGCAGTTTGTGGAACGAGCCCCACACCGCCTTGTCGCCGGGGATCTCGGTCGTCTTGAGCCACTTGCCATTGAGGTGGGTGAAAAAATCGTCCTGCGCGCGCACGCTCGGCTCGGTGTATTCCTGCGCGATGCCGCTCGCCAGCGGCGCCTTGGCGCTTTGCATGGCGGCAGCCACTTTCGGCGCCGGCTCGGCGGCCTGGGCGAACGCCGCCATCAGGCTCAGACTCAACGCGGTCAATAAAAACGGTTTCATGTGTTCTCCTTGGTTTTCTTGTGAATTACCAGATAATCACGCGCTCGGTGGGCGCGAGATACATTTTGTCGCCTTCCTTGACGCCGAAGGCTTCGTAAAATTTGGACTGATTGGTCAGTGCGCCGTTCGCGCGGAACCGCCCCGGCGCGTGCGGATCGGTCTTGATCCGCACGATCTGCTCCTCTTCGCGCATCTTCACGCGCCACACCTGCGCATAGCCCATGAAGAATCGCTGGTCGCCGGTGAGGCCGTCGATCACCGGCGCCGGCTTGCCGCCGAGCGAAAGCTGCCAGGCCTTGTAGGCAATCGCCACGCCCGAATTATCGGCGATATTTTCGCCCAGGGTGAGCGCGCCGTTGACCTGGTAGCCGGGCAGCGGGCTGTAGGCGTCGTACTGTTTGGTCAGCATCGCGGCCTTGGCCTTGAAGCGCGCGCGGTCTTCCAGCGTCCACCAGTCGCGCAGGTTGCCGTCGCCGTCGGACTGGCTGCCCTTGTCGTCGAAACCGTGGCTGATCTCGTGGCCGATCACCGCGCCGATGGCGCCATAATTGACGGCGTCGTCGGCGCCCATGTCGAAAAACGGCGGCTGCAGGATCGACGCCGGAAACACGATCTCGTTCATCGTGCCGCGATAGTAGGCGTTCACGGTTTGCGGCGTCATGCCCCACTCGCCGCGGTCGATCGGCTTGCCAAGCTTGTTGACGTCGCGCTGGTATTCAAAAGCGTGGGCGCGCATCACGTTGCCGACCAAGTCGTCGCGCTTGATGGTCAGCGCGCCGTAGTCGCGCCACTTGTCTGGGTAGCCAATCTTCGGCGAAAACTTGGCCAGCTTGGCCTGCGCTTCCTTCTTCGTTTCAGGCCCCATCCAGTCGAGCGTGTCGATGCTTTGCTTGTAGGCGGCCAGCAGATTGGCCACCAGCTGCTGCATGCGCGCCTTGCGCTCGGCCGGGAAGTGCTTGGCCACATAGCGCTTGCCAAGCGCTTCGCCGAGCGCGCTTTCGACGACATCGACGCCGATCTTCCAGCGCGGCCTTTGTTCGGTCACGCCGGTCAGCACCGTGCCGTAGAAGGCGAAGTCGGTGTCGACGAAGTCCTTCGACAGGTAAGGCGCGTAGGCGCGCAGCAGCTGCCAGGAGAAGTAGGCCTTCCAGCTGGCCAGCTCGGTGTTTTCCAGCAGCTGATTAAAGCCCGTCAGATAGCTGGGCTGGAACACGATCACGTAATCGGTCTTGTTGGCCACGCCGGCGGCGGCCAGCGCGCCCTTCCAGTCGTAGCCCGGCGCCAGCGCGGCTAGGCCGGCCATGTCGCGCTTGTTGTAGCGCTTGACCGGATCGCGGTTTTCCACCTTGGTCCACTGGGCCCGGGCCAGCGCGGTTTCGAGCGCGAGGATCGCCTTGGCGTCGCTCGCGGTGTCCTTGCCGCCGGCCAGCGCCAGCATCGCGGCGATGTGGCGTTCATACTTCGCGCGCACCTCGGAAAGGCGGCTGTCGTCCTGCTTCAGGTAGTAGTCGCGGTCGGGCATGCCGAGGCCGGACTGGGTGATGACAGCGGCGTAGCGCGTGCTTTCACGCGCGTCCTGGTCGACCCCCAGCTCGTACGGCACCGCCACGCCGATCTGCGCCAGGTGCGCGATCAGGGCCGGAATCGCCTTCTTGTCGCGCAGCGCGTTGATGCGCGCGAGCTCGCCGCTGAGCGGCCGGTAGCCCTGGGCCTCGGCGCGCCGCTGGTCCATGAAGCTGGCGTACAGGTCGCCGATCTTTTGGGCCTCGCTGCCAGCGCCGGCCTTGGCGGCGGCATGCTGGTCGGCCTCGATCAGTTCGCGCAGCTGCGGCTTGACGTCGTCGCGCAGCTTGGCAAAACTGCCCCAGCTGGCCTTGTCCGACGGGATGACGGCGGTGGCGAGCCATTTGCCATTGAGGTAGGTGAAGAAATCGTCCTGCGCGCGGATTGCGGGGTCGATGTACTGGGTCTCGATGCCGGAGTACGGCGCAGGCGGCGGCGCGCCGTCGGCGGCCACGGCGAAGGCACTGGCCAGTCCGAGGGCCAGGATGCTGAGGGGTCGTTTCACGTATGTCCTTGTGGGGCAATAAAAAAGGCGGCTCGTGGCCGAGGGCAAAATGTAACATACCCTCGGGTGCACGATAAAGCCCCTTCATGCCGAAAGCACAAACGACTATCCCGTAAGATCCGTCGTCGCCGTTACCTCCGTCGTTGTCGTTACCTCCGTCGCTGCCGTTACCTCCGTCGTTGCCGTTACCTCCGTCGCTGCCGCCACCCCGTCATTCCCGCGCAGGCGGGAATCCATAGCGCCTATGCGCAGCGATGCAATAGGTTCCCGCCTGCGCGGGAACGACGAGCTTTTGGCGGAACCGGATGTCACGGGCAATCGATACGTACAGGCGAACGACGGGTTCAGGCCAACCACACGTTCAGCCTCACTGCCCCCCACCGCCCATCCCGCCACCCATTCCTCCACCCATTCCTCCACCCATTCCTCCGCCTTTCCCCCGC
>JBDSTZ010000174.1:0-8866 GCA_039927975.1 Massilia sp.
CGCATAGGTCACGCTGGGACCGCCCAAGGCCATCACCAGCATCGATGCGGAAACCGATGCGTTCCATTTCATTTTCGTCATAACTTTTGTCTCATCCAATTCGGGCCAAGGCGCCTGCGCGCAGGGCCACCGCGTGTTGTCTCATCGTCTTACCGGCGTCGCTCGTCGGACCCCGGACCACTGTTATCCATCGCGCCATGCGTTATCGATAACATTCGGTGATGATCGGGCCAGCCGCGAATCTCGGCATCGTCCGTTCGGACTATGCGAAGTGCTCTTGCGCCATCGTTGAAAGACCGAGCACGCCGTTCAGCAAGACCCGCACGAGTTCGCTTTGCCTGGTGACACCGGTTTTGGAAAAGATCGCGCGCAGGTGCGCGCGCGCCGTGTTGCGCAGTATGCCGAGCTTCTCGGCCGCCTCGTCGAGGCTCAGGCCGTCAAGCAATTCGATCGCCAGATGGGCTTCGGCGGGCGTGAAGTCGAATAGCTGGCGCGCGATGTCGTGCGCGGGTCCCGCCAGGGTATCCGGGTCGCGCAGGAAGATCGCCACCGCCGGCCGCGCGCGCCCTTCCGACTCCTCCACCAGCGGAATGCTGCGCACCACGGCGGCGAGCCTGCGGCGCCCGGACGGGCGGCTCAGGCACATGGCGGTGACCAGCTTCGGCTGCGCGCGCGCGCTGGCCAGCAAACGGCGCAATTCGCGGGTGTCGGCGGGCGTGCTGGCCGCCAGGCGCCGGTCCGCCAGTTTCAAGCCGTCGGCGCTGTTGAGCATATGGCAGGCGGTGGGGCTGGCCCGCAACAGCTGTTCGGTTTCGTCGAGCACGATCACGCCGATCTTGAGCCGCTCCAGCCCTTCCTCGTAGATCTGGCGTTGCGACTCGTTCGAATTGAGGTGCGCCGTGAGCGTCATCGCCTGCCTGATGTGCGGCACGAACATGGCGAGCCGCTGCTTGTCCTCGGCACTGAACGGCGGCAAGTGCTGGAAGCGGTGAAGGCGCAGGCGCGAGATGGTGCCGGCCCGCGTGGTGATATTCACCCCCATCACATGGCGCGCATCGGTCGGCACATCGCCGCTCAGGTAATCGCGGAAAAAAGCGCTGCCTTGCCATTCGGCCTCGCTCATCATGTCCGAGACCAGCATCACGCGTTCGGGCGGCAAGTCGATGAAAGGATCGAATTTGTACCACTTGCTGCGGTACGCCAGTTGCATCGCTTCGCCGCCGTCCGGGACGCACACCAGGTAGCCGAGATCGCTCGCGGTGGAAGGCCGCACCACGATCGACGCTTTGGCGATCTGGAAATAGGACGCCATCAGCGCGAGACAGCTGCGCCATGGATCGATTTCCTGCACCGATTGATAGACCGCGTGGATCGCCAGATTGAACAAATCGGTCCATTCGTCGGTCGCCGGCGAGATCGAAGGTGGGCGTTCCCGGTCAGAAGACATAGCGGGCTTGCACACCAAAACGTTGGTTGAGTGCCTGATAATTCATTTGATTGTGCGTATTGCCGTAGTACTGCTCATTGCGCGCGCCGGCGATATTGACGCCATCGAGCAGCAGCGACAGCTGGCGGGTCAGCGCGAAGGCGATCGAAAAGTCCAGCGTGCCGAGGGCTTTGGCAAGGATCGGCACGCCCTGCGCGCCCGAGGAGCTGGTGGTCGCGACGAAGCCGCTGCGGTAGTTGTAGGCGAGCCGAGCGGTGACTTTGCCGCGCTCGTAAATGCCGATCAGGTTGTAGCTATTTTTGGACAAGGCTTCGAGCGGCACGGTCTGGCCGGCGACCGACGACGGCGCCCGCGCATCGACATAGGTGTAATTGGCCTGCAGGCCCAGGCCGCGCCACGGCGCCGGCAGTTGGTCGAAGAATTGCTGATAGCCGATTTCGGCGCCTTTGATCCTGGCGGTGCCGGCCGACCGATAGGTCGACACGTTGTATTGTTCGCCGTTGATCACGCGCTGTTCGGCCACGGTCTGGATGAAGCCGTCGGCCAATTTGTAGAACATGCCCAGATAGGCCATCCCGCGCGCGCCGACATAGCGCTCGAGCGACAGGTCGAGGTTCTTCGACGTATAAGGCTTCAAGTTCGGATTGCCTATCTGCGCATCGCGCTGCACCTGGTTACCGATATTGAGCGCCGGATTCATGTAAGCGAAATCGAGCTGCCCCAGGGTTTTCGAGGCGGCCAGCCGCAATGAGAGGTCGTCCCGCACGCCGAGGTTGGCATTGAACGATGGCAGCACGTCGCGCCGGGTGGTGTCGACGGCCTGCCGCTCCTGCAGCCCGGCCGCATTCGCGCCAAAGGCCTCGCCATGCAAGCTGGTGGCGATATAGCGCACCCCGAGATTGCCCCGCACCGGCAGGGAGGCTAGCGCGAGGTCGAAATTGAACATCAGATAGGCGGCGGCGGTCTTTTCGCGATTGAGCCGGTCCTGGTCGCGCGTGTTCGCGTCTGTCGCGGGCAGGCCGTACAGGGCGCGCAGCGCCGCTTGCTGGCGCACCGCGGCGCTCGAGAACGTCGGGTAGGCGCCGATGTCGGGGGACTCGGCGGCCGGGACTTGATACAGCAGCGGCGGATCGACTGTCGCCAGGGTCCGGCCGCCATTGCAGGTGTCGATGCAATAGAAGTGGACGTAACCGAATGAGCGGCGCGTGTAGTCGTTGAGGCGCACGCCGACATCGACCGAACGCAGCGCGGCGCGGTCGATACGGTGGTGTGCGTCCAGCACCAACGCGGTATTTTTCTGCGTCCCGTCGACGTCGATGGCGAGCAGATAGGCCGGGCGGTAGTTGGCGGGCTTGGTCAGGTCGATGCCCGACACCGCTACGCGCGACGGCGCGCCATCGTTGAGCGTCAGGCGCATCGATGGCACGCTGGCGCTCAGGCCCCATTCGAACAAGGTGTTGAGCACCGCCGTATCGTTGTGGCTCAGACGCGCCTTGATCGTCAGCGCGGCGCCGTCATGCCAGGTGCCGCCGATATCGTAGAGCGTCGTCTTGCGGCCTTCTTCGGCGACGGCCGAGGTGACGTTCAGGGCGTTGTCGCTGAAGGTCCCGCTGCGCAGGTTGTCGCTGCCATCGCCGTTGCGCTCGCCCCACAACGTGAAGTCCGGGCTCGGGCTGCCGGCATACAGGCGCGCCGTCTGGAATGCGTTGCGCATCAAGTAATGGATGCCGGTGTAGTTGGCGAACAGTTGGGTATGCGCGCCGACGCGCCACTGGAAGGCGGCGATATAGGTGTCGCGTTCGCGCTCGCCGTGGTGGCCGTTACCGGTGAACATGCCGATCGGCAGCGTGACGGCCTTGCCCGAACCGGCATAATTATCCTGGACATGGGTGCGCTGCACTTCGTTCTCGGCCTGGCCGAACATGCTGTCCGTGTGCGCCAGGTTGAGCAGCAAGCCCATCTCGCCGGCGTCGGTCGTCCAGCGCCCGCTCATCAGCGCCGACGATTGGGCGCGGGTATGGCTGCCAAGGCCAGGCGCCATTCGGTAGTCGGTGGCCTTCACCGATACGGTCGCGATCGGCCCCTTGAAATCGAAGGGCTGGCGGGTACGAATATCGACGTGGCCACCGAGGCCGCCTTCGATATCGCGGGCGGCGGAACTCTTGCTGACATCGACGCCGGCCAACACCTCAGCCGGCAAGTCCTCGAGGTCGAAGTTGCGGCCGTTATATTCGCCGGCGTGCGCACTGGCGCCGAATACTTCCAGCCCATTGAGCAATATCTTGGACTGCTTCAGGCCACGAATCGCGATCGCGCCCCCCTCCTCCATGTAGCGCTGCATCTGCACGCCGGGGATGCGCTGGGCAGCTTCCGCGATATTTTGATCCGGCAGCTTGCCGATGTCGGCCGCGACGATCGCATCGCCGATCACATCATTGTCGCGCTTCTGGTTGCGCGCGCTTTCCAGACTGGCGCGCAAACCGCTGACCAGCACCCTGGCCGGCGCTTCTTCGGGCTCGGCCGACGCGCGCGGCGTTGGCGCCGGGGGGGCGGCCGGCACCGGACGAAAAACCATCACCGCATTGGCGCCGTCGCGCACAATCTGCAAGGGCGAACCTTTCAAGAGCAGGGACAAGGCCGCTTCCGGCGCCATCGTCCCCTTGACGGCCGGGCCTGCCAATCCCTTGACTTCGGCGACCTTGTAGATCAGTTGCACACCGGACTGTGTCGCGTAGGTGTCGATTGCCAGTTTCATGTCGCCGGCGGGAATATTGAATTGCCGGGGCGGCGACTGCGCCAAGCCATCCATGCAGACGGCCAGCAAGCATCCGATGGCCGTCTTGCTAATATTGAAAAATAGTCTCATGCATTCTCGTGAGCAGGCTGGATTGCCCTTCCTTGTTGAGACGAAGTGCGCGGGCAAATCCCCCATCCTCCCAGCAACTATTTTTCAGCAAGCTCTGCCCGAGTGTGGCATGCTATTTGAATGTCGACCGAATTACATGAAGCGCTGGACAAGTGGTTTGTTCAAGAAGTGCTGCCCCTCGAACCCATGCTGGTCGGCTTTCTCCGGCACAATTGCCGCGAATCCGACGACATCGTCGATCTGCGCCAGGACGTGTATGTGCGCGTGTACGAGGCGGCCGAAGCCGGCTTGCCCGACAGCCCCAAAGCCTTCTTGTTCGCTGTCGCTAGAAATTTGCTGATCGACCGGGCAAGGCATCGGCAGGTCGCGTCCATCGTCGGACTGGCGCCGTCGGGCGACTTGCCGGACCATGTCGATGAGTTGTCGCCCGAGCGCCACGCGATCGGCCGGCAAGATATCGCGTGCCTGGAACAAGCTTTTTCCAACCTGCCCCCCAAGTGCCGTGAAGTCGTCCAGTTGCGCAAGATCGCCGGCTTGTCGCAGCGCGATGTCGCGGCCCGCCTCGGCATCACCGAGGGAACGGTCGAAAAGCAGATTGCGAAAGGGATTCGATTTCTGTCGGCCGCGCTCGGCGGGAACGGCGCCAACTTGAAGACGATTAGCGAACACGAGGCAGCATGAGCAAGCATCTTGAAATTGAACAGCAAGCGGCGGCGTGGCTGGCCAGGAAGGACAGCGAGCGCTGGACCGCCAGCGAACAGACGCAACTGGACCAATGGCTGGCAATGGCAACGGCGCACCGGGTCGCCTACCTGCGCCTGGCGGCGGCCTGGCGCAAGGCGGACCGCGTGGCGCCCGCCGCGCCGCTGCCTGAAACGGCGCCGCAAGCCCTGCCCCGCTTTTCGCCGTGGCGCGTCGCCGCCGCCTTGCTCGTTACCGCAGGCGCTGCCGCGTTCTTGCTGGGTGGCCGCGCCAAGCTTGCCGAAGCGCGTTACGAAACCGCGCTTGGCGCCCACCAAATGCAGGCACTGAAGGACGGCAGCCGGCTCACATTGAACACCGCGACGCTGGTGCGCGCGCGGGTCAGCCAGACCGAGCGCACGGTCTGGCTCGACAAAGGGGAAGTCTATTTCGAGGTCGCCCACGATACCGCCCACCCGTTCGTGGTCATCGCCGGCGCAAACAGGATCACCGTGCTCGGCACCAAATTCGCCGTCCGGCGCGACGCCGGCAAGATCGATGTGCTCGTCGTCGACGGCCGCGTGCGGGTCGAGAATGGGCAAGCTGCCGCCGATTCCGCAGTCGTGCTGGGCAAGCACCAACAGGTCGTCGCGACAGCCGCCGCCATGGTCACGTCCGAGGCAAGCGATGCCGGGATCGAACAGCGCCTCGGATGGCGCGAGGGCAAGCTCATTTTCGATCAGGCGACGCTGGGCTATGCCGCCGGCGAGTTTAACCGCTACAACAAGACCAAGCTGGTAATGGCCGACGCCGAGGCGGCCAAGGTGGAGATTGGTGGCCGCTTCGATGTCGGCAACGTCAAAGGCTTTACCCACTTATTGCAGCAAGGCTTGGGGCTTGACGTGCGCGAGAACGGCGACACGATCACCGTCGCCAGCCACCGGCCACGACGCGCCGGGCGCTGATGGCGCGACCTGCCGGCAGATAGCGACCCGTCAGGCGTGGATCGGGCGGCGCCGATTGCGTTCACCGTGGCAGCGCATACACCGCCAGTTGGTCGCCCACCTGGTCCTTGATAATTGGATTGCCGCCGGCCACGAAAGCGACCTACTGACGCCCCTTGTATTCGTACACCGCCGGATTCGCCACCACCGGCGCGGCGACCAGGTCGGACCACAGCTCTCTACCGGTCGCCTGCGAATAGGCCCGCACCTTCGCATCCATCGAGGCGCCGATGAAGATCAGGCCACCTGCGGTCACGGCCGGACCGCCGATGGTCGGCGAGCCCCAGCGCTCCGGCATGTAGAAGCCGTACTGCTGGGACGCACCAATGGGACGGCGCCAGTTGATCGCGCCGGTTTTCATGTTGATCGACACCAGCTCGCCGAAGGGTGGTTCCCAGCACGGCATGCCGAGCCAGTTGAGCGAGTTTTTCAGCATGATGCCGAACGGCGCGCCCTTCTGTGGATAGAAGCCCTGCTCGGCGCCGGAGCCCGTCGCCACGCTGTCGTATTTGTCGCGGGGCAGCAGCTTGAGTTGCTGCACGAGATGCGAGGTGTTGACGATCGCCGTCTGGCTGCGCGGATCAAAAGCGACACCGCCCCACTGAACGGCGCCGGCGCTAAACGGGTAGCCCAGCGTGCCCGCATCCGCAGTGGTGGGCGGCGTGTACATGCCATCGTAACGCATCGAATCGAACAAGCGCGAACATTGGCCGAAGCCAACCATGTCTGCCAGCCGCCAGACCTTCGGCTTGCGGGACTGGTCCAGCAGCGGCGCAGGCAGGGTGGGAAATGGCTGGGTCTTGGCGTATATCTCGCCGGCCGCCTTTCCCGTCGGGACCGGGCGCTCCTCGATCGGCCAGATATCCTCGCCAGTCTTGCGGTTGACGACAAACAGATAGCCCATCTTGGTGGCCTGCATCAGGGCCGGGATCGTCTTGCCGGAGACCGTGATGTCCATCAGCGTTGGCGCCGAATTGATATCGTAGTCCGAAAGGTCATGGTGCACCCATTGACGCGACCACACCACCTTGCCGGTGTTGATGTCGACTGCGGTGGTGGAGGTCGCAAGCGGGACGGATTCGGCGCGATTGCCACCCCAGTAGTTGGGCGAAGGAGACGACACCGGCAAGTAGACAAGTCCAAGGTCCTCGTCGACCGACATCGCGGTCCACACGTTGGCGGTACCGCTGCGCTTGATCATATCGTCGGGAAGCAGGTTCAGAACCCACTCCAGTTTGCCGGTGCGCGCATTGACCGAGAAGACTGTCCCCGGCGGCGCCTCGGCCAGCGCCCAGTCCTTGCCGGCCCAGCCGATGATCAGGTGGTCGCCCGCCACGGTGGGCGGCTGGAGCACGGACAGCGGCCAGGCATCATGGATGCCGTTCCATTTGTCGACGTTCAGTACGCCGTGCTCGGCAAACTCGGGGCACGGCTTTCCCGTGTCGGCATCGACGGCAAACAGCCGCGCATCCATGGTGCCGATATACACGGTCTTTTGGCACACCTGGCCTGCGACCGGATGGCCGGCTTCCCAGTAGGCGACGCCACGGGTCTTCAAGACGGGCTGCGTGAGCGCCTTCAGGGTCGAGTGGGTGTCGAAGCGCCAACGCTCCTTTCCGGTCGCCGGATCGAGGGCGATGATCCGGTAAAAGGGCGTGCCGATGTACAGGGTCTGGTTGGCGTAGATCGGCGTGGCCGACCAGACGGTCGCCGGCTTGTCACCGCTGCCGTCGGAGACATCCCCGGTATGGTACTGCCACGCCAGCTTCAGCTTGCCGACGTTCGAGGTATCGATCTGGAACAGCGGTGAGTATTTCTGCGCGTTCAATTGGCCGTGGAAGCTGTTCCAGATGGGCTTTGTGGATGCCAATGGTGCTTGCCCCGGCGCGTCGTGGCGATTTTCGGCTGCCACCTCCCCTTGCGCTGTCGCAGCCGGTAGCCGGCCGATGGCTGCGAGGCCAAGGCCGATACACAGGGCGGGCGCGAGCAATAGCGAGGCGACCGTCGTGACCGGATGCCTGTCCAAGCCACATATGAAATCGACCACCAGCGCCAGCAGTGCGATGGCCATGGCGACGAGCAACGCGTACTCATGGAGCAGCCAGGCGGCCGCCAGGGTGCCGAGCGCCAGCAGAAGGGCGAGGATGGGCACGAGCCGGGCGCCACCGCCACGCCTGCGCACCAGGACAACGCCGAGCAACGCCAGCAACAGGGGCGACACAACGACAGCCAGGGCGCCGATCGTTCCGGTGACGCCGGTCATCGGCGCGAAATAATTGAACAGCGCGAAGCCGAGTCCGGTCAGTGCCGCGAACGTCAGCGTCAGCCTCGCCTTAACATGAAATGCTCGTGCCATGCCCGTGCGCTCCTAAAAGAATCGACGCGGTTCGTTATCGGCAGCCGTTGGGCGCCGCCGAGCGGATTCATCCTCTGGTGGTCGAGAAAGAACGCGACGCCGCCACCGCGCGCCGGGTCCGCGATGACCGGATGCGAGTAGCCAGTCCAGCGCGGCATCGTGGAAGGCCAGCTCCTGCTTGGTCACATGCGGATCGCGGTCGGTCGAATCAGGTCCAGATCGACAAAAGGGCTGAACAAGGCGTCCGATACCTCTGGTGAAACCTGAAGATCGGACGTCAAGACTGGAAATAAAGTGTCGCTTTTGAATTCAAAAATTATACGACTGGTTTTCAAAGAAGGGCCGTTTGATTCACCCGGACGACGGCGGATTGATCGCAATATTCATTGTCCTGCTACCGATTTTTTTCGCATCTATCATGGTGTCTGCCGTTTTTCGCCACGGCGCCGCCATCTCTTCTTGGGCCCAGTGTGCGACGCTTTATTTGATTCTGTTGGGAAAATCTGCGCCTT
>JBDSTZ010000175.1:0-7535 GCA_039927975.1 Massilia sp.
CATCTACTGGGGCGCCGCCGGCGCCCCGGCCGCCGGCACCGGCTTCGACGCGCTGTCGACCGCGCAGAAGAAGATCGTCGCCGCCGCCCTCGGCTACGACAGCTACGAAGGCAACACCTGGTTCAACGCCGGCGCCGCGCCGAACGCGCGCCTGGTCACCGAATTCGCCAGCGCCGGCGCCGCCGACTTCGACATCGACAGCATCGACTGGGGCGGCGTGCGCGCACCCGCCACCGGCGCGACCTTCGAACAACTGACCGTCGCCCAGCGCGCGATCGTCGCCGATTCGCTCGGTTACGCCCAGGTGGCGACCGAAGTGCTGGTCAAGCCGTCCGCCGCCGTCGGCAAGCAGATCGTCCTCACCCTCGAACAGGGCGCAGGCAAGGATTACGACAACAGCACCCTCGACTGGGGCACGGTCGCCAAAGCCGCCGCCAGCACCGCCTTCGCCGACCTCACCCTGGCCCAGCAGGACCGCGTCCTGTCGGTGCTCGGCTACGCGCGCTTCGACGGCGTGGTCTACCACGACGCCGACGCCGCCGCGGCCCAGCAGTATCGCCTCGGCTTCACCGCCGGCACCGATTACAACAACGCCACCGTCACCTGGAGCGACGTGCCCATCCCCGTGGCCGGCACCGACTTCGCCCATCTCACCGCCGAGCAGAAATTCCGTGTGCTCGACCAGACCGGCTTCGTCGCCTACGACAGCACCGTCTACTTCAAGGCCGGCGCCGGCGCCGACGCCTTGAAACAAACCTTCGTCGAAGGCGTCGACTACCACAACGCGTCGATGAGCTGGGGCAGCGTCGCGCCGCAGCAGTCGACCCGCTGGGTCGTCACCGACGGCACTGCCGAGTACATGGTCTACGCCTACGACGCCGACGGCAACGGCAGCACCGACGAAGTGCGCATTCTCGAACCGCACTACCTGCTCGGCCAGCGCGGCTTCGGCGCGCTCGTCACCGGCACCGTCACCACCTTGCAGGCCAACGCCGATTTCAGCCTGACCGGCGCCGGCGACGCCATCATCCGCGGCCGCTTCGACCTGGCCGCACCCGGTTCCGACCTGCTGATCCAGTCCGACAGCTGGGTCTACTGGGAAGCGGCCGCCAACGTCAACGGCAACATCAGCCTGCTCGGCGGCGTGGCGGTCGACGGCACCAACCTGGGCGGCGCCAACAGCCACGGCACCAGCCTGTATATCCATGAAACCTCGGCCGTGTCGACCACCGCGGCCGGCAGCACCATCCGCCTGGCCGGCGCGCTCGACGTCGAACTGCGCGGCACCACCATCGCCGGCGCCTCGATTGGCGAACACGGCATCACCTGGCAAGGCGCCGACGCGTCGATCAACGTCACCGCCGGCCAGCAGATCCTGGTCGACACCGCGCTGGCGGCCAGCAAATCGGTCAGCCTCACCACCACCGGCGTCGTCAGTGGCGACGACAACGGCTATTCGATCATCATCGGCAGCGCCGCGGGCCTGAACGCCGGCGGCATCACCTCCGACAGCAGCGGCGGCGCGGTCAATGTCAACGCGGCCGGCAACGTCAGCATCGGCGGCCGCGTGCTGGCCGGCGGCGTCATGGTCCAGCAGTTCAACGGCGGCGCCCTGGTGGGCGAGTCGGTCGACTGGAGCGGCAAGAATTCCTCGGTAAGCCTGGTCGCGGCCGGCCAGATGTACCTGGGCGCGATGGCCCTGACCGAAGACGGCGGCCTGGCCGAAGTCGGCGCCACCGTGCGCGCCAACGCATCGATCACCGTGCGCGGCGGCCACAGCGCCGACGGCGTCGGCGTCAAGATGCCGGGCGCCGCCCGCCTGATCACCAACAACGCCGACGGCCTGGTCTCGATCAGCGCCGCCCAGGACGCCGAAATCAACGGCCTGGTCGTCGCCGGCGGCGAAGTGACCGACCATTACGACAGCCGCGGCAAATACCTCGGCAGCACCACCAGCAGCTTCGGCGGCGCCTCGCGCATCCGCGTCACCGCCGACAACCAGGTGCGCCTCGGCCACGACCTGTCGGCCGGCGCCGAAATCACCGTGCGCGGCGGGCAGGGCAGCGCGGCGCCGTCGACCGATCCATGGGCCGATCAAGGCATCGTGGTCGGCGGCAACGTCCACCTGAAAACCCTGCAGGAAAATTCCGTCCTGACCCTGTCGTCCTCGGGCGACATGTCGGTGCTGGCGCCGGCCTGGACCAATGAAATCGTCGCCGACGACTTCGCCCAGTTCGCCGATGGCGACCTGTCCGCCGACACCGCCTTCCGCGTCACCATCGACCTCGGCACCCACACCCTGAGCGGCGTGATCACCCTGTCGAAACTCAGTTCCTTGAACAACCACGGCCTGGGCGACCTCAAGACCGACCTCCAGGCCGCGCTCGACGCGGCGCAGCTGAGCGTCACCGCCTCGCCGTCCGGCACCCCGGCCGTCGGCGACAGCGCGACCCTCGGCGGCGTGATGAACGCCCGCCTGGTCGACGGCCACCTGATGCTCACCAGCGACTTCGCCTTCAGCCTGGCGGCGGTCGCCGACGGCCACGCCGAACGCCTCGGCTTGACGCAGCTCGACGCCACCAATCCGTCCGCCGGCGCCACCGTGTCCTCGCGCTCGGTCGCCCTCGACGCCAGCGCGCGCGGCTCGGTCGTCAACCTCGGCATGGCCGACGCCCCGAGCGGCCAGATCACCATTTCCGGCTGGGTGCGCGGTCACAGCGGCATCAATATGTTCGCCGGCACCAGCAGCGGCGGCAACCAGGACGTCGACCTGACCATCACCGGCGTGCTCGAAACCCTGTCCGGCTCGATGGTCCTGAACCCGACCGGCCACGCCCTCATCGAAGGCAGCCTGATCGCCCGCGGCCGCAACGCCGACATCATCATCAACGCCCGCGACAGCCTCGACGTGGTCGGCAACCTGACCGCCCAGCGCGACATCATCATCAACGCCGGCAGCCGCCAGTTGACCGGCGAGACCAGCCTGTCGACCACCAACAGCGCCCACTTCAACACGCTCGACAGCACCGGCCGCATCATCCTGACCGGCCTCAACGACGTCCTGATCAACAACAACATCGGCGGCGACAGCACTGTTGGCCTGATCCAGATCGGCTCGTCCTACGGCACCGTCACCACCGCCATCAACACCGTGCTGCAGACCGGCACCCTGATGACCATCTCGGGCAACAAGCTCGACATCGGCGGCACCCTGCGCAGCAGCCTGGCCACCGACGCCACCTACGACCGCGAAATCACCCTCACGGCCGCCACCGACATCGTGTTCCACGCCGACCTGCGCGCGGCCGGCTCGGTCCTGCTCAACGCCGCTGGCGACATCGACCTGTACCACGGCAACCTGCTCGCGCAAGGCGCCGGCCAGCGCATTGAACTTTCCGCCGGCGACGCCATCCAGATCGGCCACGGCGGCGCCAGCACCGGCTTCTTCGTCGCCGCCAACGGCGGCATCGACGCCACCGCCGGCGGCAAGCTGGCGCTCGCCATCGATGGCCAGCTCTCGTCCTCCGGCGCCGCCAGCCACGTCGCCCTGACCGCCACCAACGTCGCCGTCGACGGCCTCGTCAAGGCCGGCGCGCTGCTCGACCTCAACAGCGGCGCCTACAGCTGGAGCGGCAAGAACGCCAGCCTGGCGATCCGCGCCACCCAGGACATGCTGCTCGGCAGCGTGGCCGGCGGCGGCAAGCTCGAATCGACCGGCCTGCTGCGCGTGCAGTCCGGCAGCAACGGCATCGGCTTGGGCTTCTCCATGACCGCCGCCAGCACCCTCAAGGTCGACGCCACCGGCGCCGGCACCTGGACCGAAGTCGCCGCCGGCGCCGACGGCCAGATCGAACTGTTGGCCGAAGGCGACATCCAGCTGCGCGGCCTGGTCAGCGCCGCCGACAGCGGCGCCGACATCCGCGTGCTGTCGCGCTCCCAGGTCTGGATCGACGGCCTGGTCTCGGCCAACGACAGCATCCACATCACCGGCGGCACCCACGCCACCGGCGTCGCCGTGCTGGTCAATACCCTCATCGTCGGCGTCAACGCGAGCACCGGCGGCACTCTCGACACCGCCGCCGGCGGCCACATCATCGTCGACGCCACCGACAGCATCCTGATCGAAGGCGTGATCGGCCAGCAAGACCTCGGCCAGGCCAAGGTCGGCTCGCTGTCGATCAGCTCCTCGGGCCGCGACGTCACCGTGCTGCGCAACATCGACGTCGCCGGTTCGGTCACCCTGGCCGCCGGTAACATCTCGGTGCTCTCGGGCGCCTACGTCCACGCCAGCGGCGTCAATTCCGACGTCTTCATGCAGGCCCGCAGCAAGCTGCTGGTCTCCGGCGCCAACACCCTGGCCGATCCGGACATCCCGATGGCCCTGATCATGGCCGACCGCCTGGTCCACCTGGCCGCGCCGACCATGGAAGTAAACGGCTTCGTCCAGGCCGGCATCGACGCCAACAGCGCCCACGGCCGCCTGTTGCTGTCGGGCGGCAGTTCGATCACCATCGGCGGCGTGCTCAAATCGAACGACGCCATCGACATCCACTCGGGCGTCAACCTGCGCCTCTCGCGCGAGTTCCTCGAAGGCGACCACGCCACCGACAGCCTCACCGGCGGCACCGTCAAGATCACCGGCCAGGCCGTCGTCAACGCGCTCGGCGCCATCGTCGTGCAGGCCGGCGGCGACGTCACCATTGCCGCCGACAGCGCGGTCGCCGCGCCGACCTCGATCCAGGTGCCGGTCTACACCACCGTCTCCGAAGCGGTGTCGGTCGTCACCGGCTACACCCAGGTCCAGGACGGCGTCATGCAGGTCGCCGTCCAGGTGCCCGTCACCACCAGCATCACCGAGCAGACCGGCACCGTCAGCGTCAAGGTCGGCAGCGAATACAACACCTTCGACGCCCGCCTGACCCAGACCGGCTACTACAACCCGAACGCCGCCTACGGCAAGCAGTTTCGCGAAACCCTGGTCGAAGGGGTCGACTACACCAACAACGATGCCCGCATCAAGTGGAGCGATTTCGGCGTCTCGGCGCCGGACACCAACTACAAGAGCGCCGGCTACAAGACCTTCCAGGACTTGAGCGACAATCAGAAGAAGGCCGTGCTGGCGGGCACCGGCTACCTCGCGCTGTTCGATTTCGACTACTCGAACGCCCAGCTGCACCGCACCGAGAACGGCACCCCGACGATCGTCGACATCACCACCGATCCGACCTACAAGCCGACCTGGGCCAACAACGCCAAGGTCATCTACCACATCGACGTCGACGGCTGGCGCGACAAGTACGTGCTGATGCAAAGCGGCGCCCAGGAAGACATCCTCAACATCAACAGCTTCGGCACCGCGCGCTATCTGAGCGGCGATGCCACGCTCGATGGCAGCAGCAACGGCACCTGGTCGGCCTTCAAGGGCGGCGAACTGGTTGGCAAGTACACCGATAGCGCCAACGTCGTCTACACCCAGGACAAATCCGTCTTCAATAACCCGTCCAACGGCTACGATTACGACCAGAGCACCGGCCGCTGGGCCGTCACCTACGAATACGACACCGGCACCCGCAATTACCAGATCTACCAGCACAACACCACCACCGACACCGGCGCACTGGCCGCGACCACCATCGCCCGTCAGCCCGACTGGTACTGGGCGGGCGGCGGCACCGGCACGGCCAGCCTGTCCGGCACCCAGGGCAGCCGCGCGACCTCGAACATCGCGGCCAACAACGCCTTCATCACGGCGCTGCAGAGCGACACCGGCGCCCTCAATTTCCTCAGCAGCAGCACCCGCTACAACCAGCTGGTCGGCTGGGCCGAAGGCGGCGGCTACGTCATCGCCTACGAGCACACCGGCGGCGGCGGCTGGACCAACACCTTCACCAACAGCAGCTCGTGGGTCGGCAGCGGCCCGAACGACGAGTACAGCTCGTTCTACCTGAGCGGCGGCACCGACCACATCACCATCTACTGGGACATCAACTACGGCGGCGGCAGCTGGACCATCTACGGCAGCGTCGGCTCGCTCGGCGACTGGAACGATGAAACCTCCTCGCTCAAGGTGTTCGGCAAGCGTTACGAGGACTACCACGACTACCGCTACGACTGGGATTCGAACAGCAAGAACATCTACGACGAGCGCATCCAGCTCGACTACCACGTCACCACCCTGGCCACCGACAAGTTCAATTACCAGCCGGTCTACAAGACCAGCACCGTGACCACCATGGCCACCCAGATGCAGGACGTCACGCTGTGGAAGACCGTGCCGGTGCTGACCACCCAGAACGTGCTGCACACCACCGTCACCATGGTCGACGCGGCCGGCCAGGCCTACGGCGAATTCGCCGGCGAAACCATCAGCGGCGGCGCCATCAGCATCGACGCCGGCGGCACCCTCAAAGTGAGCGGCAAGCTGGCCGCCAAGGGCGATCTCGACCTCTCGGCCGGCGCCGTGCTGCAATTGAAGGGCAACGTCGTCAACACCGTCACCGTCAACGCCACCCTTGAAGGCCACGACATCTCGCTCGACGCCGGCACCAGGCTGCTGCTCGACGGCTCGGCCGCCGTGCACGGCACCGGCAGCGGCGCCACCGTCAGCCTGCACAGCGACCAGGACATCAGCTTCGGCGGCGCCATCAGCGCCAAAGCCGGCGCCAGCATCGCCAGCGTCAGCCTCGACGCCGACCGCAACGTCAGCCTGTCCGGCGCGATCAGCGCCGCCGGCATCGCCATCCTGGCGGGGCAGGGCGGCAGCGGCGACGGCGCCATCAGCGCCGACGCCAAGACCAGCCTGTCGGCCAGCGCCGGCAACATTTCGCTCACCACCGGCAGCTTCGGCGGCGCCATCACGCTCGACCACAGCGCCCTGTCGGCCAGCGCCACCGTGTCGCTGTCGGCCGCATCGAGCCATATCGACCAGTCCGCCGGCCTGATCCACGCCACCGCGATCGTCGCCAGCGCCGAGTCGGGCATCAGCCTGGTCACCACCGTGGCCGACGCCACCCTCTCCCTGTCGGGCGCCGGCAACGCCAGCCTGACCAACACTGGCGACCTGCGCGTGCTTGGCGCCGACGTCGCCGACGGCGCCGTCACCATCGCCACCAGCGGCGACCTGCATGTGCTGACCGCCCAGGCCCACGGCAGCAGCGACCGCAACAACATCACCTTCTCGACCAACCTGGCCGGCGGCAACGGCGCCGACATGCAGCTCGGCGCCATCTCGGCCGGCAGCCGCGGCACCCTCAGCCTGACCGCCCAGGGCGCCATCGGCATGGACGGCGCCGGCACCAGCCTGCTGCGCGCCGCCAACCTGCTGGTCGACGTGCAGGGCGCCCTGACCTTGAGTACCGACGTCGGCGCCCTCAGCGTCGCCAGCGCCCCGGCCGTGCAAGGCCAGCGCGCCAGCGTCGCCATCACCCAGGGCGCCACCAGCCTGACGCTGACCAGCGTCAGCGTCGCCTCGGGCGCCTTCAGCCTGGCCGCCGCCGGTTCGGTCGATGTCGCCAACCTGCGCATCCTGTCGAACC
>JBDSTZ010000176.1:0-15034 GCA_039927975.1 Massilia sp.
GTGTGATCGACCAGGGCGTGTTACACAACGACGTCATCGCCGTCGGCAACGGCAATTTGCTGTTCTATCACCAGCAAGCCTTCGCCGACGAGGCCCGCCTGCTCGCCGACCTGCGCGCCGCGCTGGCCGACACGAGCCTGGTGGCGCTGCGCGTCGACAGCGGCGCCGTGTCGGTCGCCGACGCCGTCGCCAGCTACCTGTTCAACAGCCAGCTGCTGTCCAAGCCGGACGGCGCGATGGCGCTGGTGATCCCGCACGAATGCCGTGAAAATCAGGCCGTCGCCAGATACCTCGAACAATTGGTCGCCTCCGGTGGTCCAATCAATGAGCTGCTCGAATTCGATCTGCGCCAGAGCATGCGCAACGGCGGCGGGCCCGCCTGCCTGCGCCTGCGCGTGGCCCTCACCGACGCCGAAGCGGCCGCCATGCACCAGGGCGTGATCATGACCGAATCGCTGTACGCCGCGCTGTCGGCATGGGTCGGGCGCCACTACCGCGACCGGCTCGAACCGCGCGATCTCGCCGATCCGCAGTTGGCGCTAGAATGTACCGGCGCGCTCGAAGAATTGACGCGCATATTGGCTTTACCAGGTTTGTACGATCTGACCTGAGGTCCGATCGGCAGTGACAGTTTATTGACGGGCCAACCCCGTCAACCTTATGGATTGCAGGCGGCGCCGCCACAAGCTGCGCCGGGCAATGTAACACTCGGTACTGGAGACGCACAATGAAAGACATGCCGCACGATCTGCGCACGCAGACGCTGGCCCTGGTCCACGCCAGGCAAGCCGCCCCTGACTCCGCCGGCCCGGTCGGCGCCCTGATCGCCGCCTGGCTGGCCGCGCTCGACGACGAAGACCTCGACGGCATCGCGCCCGCCAGCCTCGCGCCGATCCTGTGGGAAGGCTTCAGCCAGAGCGCCATGCATGCCAGCGCCGGCTGCCAGATCGCCCAGCTCAAGTACGCCGACGGCCGTGGCGGCATCGCCACCGCGCTGCTGATCCTCAACGACGACATGCCCTACCTGGTCGATTCGATCGTCATGGCCCTGCGCCGCCAGCGCGTCGCCGTCAAGGGCGTGATGAACGCGGTGCTGCCGGTGCGCCGCGGCGGCTGCGGCAAGGTCGAGGCGGTCGGCGAGGCCGGCGCCCCGCTCGAATCCTACGTCCTGTGCCTGCTCGAGGAAGAACTGCCCGGCGCCGAATTGGTGGCCTTGCTCGAACGGCTGCACATGGTCGCCAACGACGCCGCCGTGGTGCGGCGCGACGCCGCCGCCATGGCCGAGCGCTTCGTCGCCGTGGCGGCCGACACCGCCACCCATGGCGAGGAAGGCCGCGAAGTCGCCGCTTTCCTCGACTGGGCGCGCACCGAAGGCTTTGAAGCGTTCGGCTACGCCTACTACGTCGCCAAGCCCGGCGCGCGCGAACTCGAACGCGATCTGGCCAGCCGCATCGGCGTCCTGAAAGACACCAGCCATCCGGTCTACGGCACCTGCCTGGCCAACATCCCCGGCGACTTCGCCACCCTGTCGCGCCAGGCCGACGCGCTGTCGGTCGTCAAGGCCGACGTCGCCGGCACCCTGCACCGCGACGCGCGGCTCGACTTCATCGGCGTGCGCCACAGCGACGCCGACGGCACCATCCTCGGCGAGCACTGCTTCGTCGGCCTGTTCACCCGCGCCGCCACCACCACCCCGCTGGCCCGGCTGCCGTACGCGCGAGGCCGCGTCGCCAAGGTGCTGGCCATCGCCGGCATCCGCCGCGAGGGCTTTCGCGCCGAGAAATTCCTCGAAATCCTCGAATCGCTGCCGCGCACTGAAACCATGGAGGCCGATCCCGAATGGCTGGCCCGCATGTGCAGCTCGGTCGTCTCGCTCTACAAGCAGCCGCGCGCGCGCGTGTTCGCCCGCCGCGACGTCTACGCGCGCCACCTTAACGTGCTGGTCTACCTGCCGCGCGAGCGCTACAGCGCCAGCGTGGTGGCCGGCCTTGCCAGCGCCCTCAAGCAAAGTTCGGGCGCCATCGACGTGCATTCGCAAACCCTGGTGGCCGACGGCCCGCTGGCGCGCGTCTACCTGATCGCCCACGCCGCGCGCAATCCGCTCGACCTTGAAACCGATCTGCAACGCCCCCTGCTGGCGGTGCTCGACGGCTGGCACGACAGCTTCGCCGCGCTGACCGACAACGTGGTCGACGTGACCAGCCGCAGCAGCCTGCGCAAACTGTGCGCCACGCTGCCGGTCTCGTACGTCGCCGCCACCGCACCGGGCGTCGCCTTCCGCGACCTCGACGCCCTTCTGCACAACGGCCAGGCCGGCCACGTCTCGGTGCGGGTCGAGGCCGACGCCGGCGAGTCCTCCATCCGCCTGTACTCGCTCGACCGCGTGCCCTCGCTCTCGCGCATTCTGCCGGCGCTGCACAACGCCGGCGTCGCCATCGAGCGCGAACAAACCTTCGGCATCACGCTGGCCGACGGCAGCAAGCGCTTCGTCTCCAGCCTGGTGGTCGACGCCGACAGCGCCGCCAAGCTGGCCAGGCCGAACGTCATCGCGGTCGCCGAAGAATTGTTCGCCGCGCTGTTCAACAACGACGCCGAGGACGGCCGCCTGAACGGCCTGACGGTCGAGGGCGGCCTGCGCATGCGCGAAGTCCAGCTGGTGCGCGCCTACCTCAACTACTGGCGCCAGACCGGCAGCAAATTCCAGGTGCGCTACATGGCCGACACGCTGCGGCGCCAGCCGGCGCTGGTCAAGGAACTGGTCGACGGTTTCCTGCAGCGCTTCGACCCGGCGCTGTCCGAGCCCGAACGGGCGGCCGGCAGCGCGCGCATCGCCGCCGTCAAGCGCCGCCTGGCCGGCGTCAACCACGCCGACACCGAGGAAATCCTCGCCGCCCTGATCGAGCTGATGCTCGCCACCGTGCGCACCAACTACTTCCAGCACGGCGGCCAGGGTGACAAGATCATCTTCAAGTTCGACACCAGCCACCTGTCGCTGGCGCCCGAGCCCAAGCCCTACCGCGAAATCTTCGTCTTCTCGCGCCGCTTCGAAGGCGTGCACCTGCGCGGCGGCCCGGTCGCGCGCGGCGGCCTGCGCTGGTCCGACCGGATGGAGGATTACCGCACCGAAGTGCTCGGCCTGGTCAAGGCGCAGATGGTCAAGAACGCCGTCATCGTGCCGGCCGGTTCCAAAGGCGGCTTCGTCTGCAAGCAGATGCCCAAGGACGCCGCCCGCGAGACCATCGCCGCCGAGGGCGAAGCCGTCTACCGCCTGTTCATCGCCAGCCTGCTCGAAGTAACCGACAACCGGGTGCGCGGCGCCATCGTGCCGCCGCCCGACACGGTGCGCTACGACCAGGACGACCCCTACCTGGTGGTGGCGGCCGACAAGGGCACCGCCACCTTCTCCGACATCGCCAACAGCATCGCGCAGGAACGCGGCTTCTGGCTGGGCGACGCCTTCGCCTCGGGCGGCTCGAACGGCTACGACCACAAGAAGATGGGCATCACCGCCAAGGGCGCCTTCGAAGCCGTCAAGCGCCACTTCTACGAGCTTGGCCACGACATCAACAGCGCCCCCTTCACCATGGTCGGAGTGGGCGACATGTCGGGCGACGTGTTCGGCAACGGCGTGCTGCTGTCGCGCCAGATCAAGCTGGTTGCCGCCTTCGACCATCGCCACATCTTCCTCGACCCGGCGCCCGACGTCGGCGCCTCGTACGCCGAGCGGGCCCGCCTGTTCGCGCTGCCGCGCTCCTCTTGGGAAGACTACGACAAGGCGCTGATTTCAAACGGCGGCGGGGTGTTTGCCCGCTCGCTGCGCACGATCGAACTGTCGCCCCAGGTGCGCGCCGCGCTCGACATCGAGGAAACCGCGCTGCCGCCGGAGGAGCTGATGCACCGCATCCTGCTGGCGCCCGTCGACCTGTTCTACAACGGCGGCATCGGCACCTACATCAAAGCGTCGACCGAAACCCACGCCCAGGTCAAGGACCGCGCCAACGATGCCATCCGGGTCGACGGTGGCGCCTTGCGCTGCAAGGTCGTCTGTGAGGGCGGCAACCTGGGCGCGACCCAGGCCGGTCGCATCGAATTCGCGCTCGCCGGCGGGCGCGTGTTCAGCGACGCGATCGACAATTCGGCCGGGGTCGACTGCTCCGACCACGAAGTCAACGTCAAGATCTGGCTCGACACCGAAGTCAACGCCGGCAAGCTGGCCGGCGCCGACCGCAATCGCATCCTCGGCGAGATGACCGGCGATATCGAGCGCCTGGTCCTGCGCGACAATTCGCAGCAAACCCACCTGCTGGTGCGCGAGGAACAGGCGCAGGCCGATCCGGCGGTGGTCGACGCCTACGCCGCGCTGATCGCCAGCCTGGACGCGGAAGGCGCGCTGTCGCGCCGGCTCGAACAACTGCCCGGGGTGGCCGAACTGCAGCGCCGCAAAGCCATTTCGCTCGGTCTGACCGCGCCCGAGCTGGCGGTGGTGGTGGCCAACGTGAAGAACCGCTACAAGCGCCTGCTGGCCGCGTTACCGCTGACCGAGCTCGATTGGGCGCGCGCTGTGCTCACGCCTTACTTCCCGCCGCAACTGGTGGCTACCCGCAACCCGCTCGAGCATCCGCTGGCCAACGCCATCCTGGCCACCGTGCTGGCCAACGAGGCGGTCAACCGCTGCGGTCCGCTGATGCTGCGCGAACTGGCCCACACCCACGAGGTCGACGAGACTGCGGTACTCAAAGCCTGGGGCCAGGCCTGGGCCGCGCTGCACCTGGCGCCGCTGTTCGAGGTGCTCGACGCGCACGCGCTCAGCGTGCCGCGCGCCACCTCGGTCAAGGTCGACGCCCGCACCCGCGCGCTGTTCGCGGCGGTGCTCGACGGCGTGCTGTCGATGCCGGCCGGCGCGGTCGCCGACATGGGCGAACTCGAACACCTGTTCGCCCAGCCCGGCATGCTGGCGCAGATCATGCCCGCCGCAGCCGCATCGACCACCGCATCGGCCACCGCATCGGCAACCGCGCCGGTTGAACCGTTCGCCCGCGCCTGCGCGGCGGTCGACGCCATCGAGGCGGTCGCCACCTTCCTGTTTGCCGCCGTGACGGTGCCGCGTCCGGCCGGCATGTCGCTGGCGCAGTTCATCGGCCTGGGCATGGTGTTGCGCGAGCGCGCCGGCATCGACGCGCTCGAACATGGGCTCAAGCTGGCGCCGGCGAGCGCTTCGCAGGCGCAGCTGCGCAACTACGCGCTGCTGGCGCTGCGCCGCGCCCAGCAACGGCTGCTGATGATGGTGCTCGGCCGGGTCGGCGCCGGCGCGGCGGCCCCTGTGGCGGTCGACGCCGTGCTGGCCCAGCTTGGGCTGTCGCCGTATGCCGAGCCGGCCGACCTGGAGCAGGCGATGCTCGAAGTCTGGTCGCTGTCCGAGGCGAGCAACCCGATCGCGCAGGCGGCTTGACGCGGTGACGATGACTGAGATGGAAACGATGCGATGACGACGACCACGCCACTGCCGCCCGAAGTAAAAGCCCTGGCCGAAGCCGATTTCAGCCAGCTCGCGCGGCGTTTCGCCGATGCCGGCTACGGCGTGGCGCTGCCGGCGCGCGGCATCGTGACGATCCGCTCGCCGCAAGCGAGTGCGCGCGCCAGCGTGCTGGTGTCGGTCGGCGTGCACGGCGACGAGACCGCGCCGATCGAAATGCTGGCCCATCTGCTCGACGCCCTGTCGCGCGAGCCGCAGGCGCTGGCGGTGGACCTGATGGTCTGCGTCGGCAATGTCGACGCCATCGCGGCCGGCCGGCGCTTCATCGACGCCGACCTCAATCGCATGTTCCGGCCGCAGCGCGGCGCGCTGGCCGATACTGCCGAAGCCGCGCGCGCCGACCGCATGATCGCTGCCACCGCCGCCTTTTTCGACGCGGCCGGCGCCGAGCGATGGCATCTCGACCTGCATACCGCGATCCGGCCCTCGGTGTACCCGACCTTCGCCATCGTGCCCGACCTGATCGCGCCAGCGCCGCGCGCGGCCCTGATCACCTGGCTCGGTCAGGCCGCCATCGGCGCCATCATCATGAACCCGAGCACCGCCGGCACCTACAGCTACCACTCGGCCGAGCACCACGGCGCGGCCGGCACCACGGTCGAACTGGGCAAGGTCGGCACGCTGGGCCAGAACGACCTGCGCCAGTTCGACGCCGTCGCCGCCGCACTCGGCGCACTGTTGCGCGGCCAGCCGGGCGGGGCGGCCAGGACCGCGCCCACCTTGTTCAGGGTGGCGCAGGAAGTCATCAAACTGAGCGAGGGCTTCAAGATGGCCTTCGGCGCCGAGACGCAGAACTTTAGCGCGCTCAAGGCCGGCGAGGTGATCGCCACCGACGGCGCCACGGTCTACACAGTTCGCCACCCGCAGGAGATGGTGGTGTTTCCCAATCCCGCCGTGCGGGTCGGCTTGCGCGCAGCCCTCATGGTCGTACCCGTCATGGAAGATGCGCTATGAGTTATTTGTTTTCACCCCTGTCGCTCGGCCCCCTCGCGCTGGAGAACCGCATCGCCATCGCGCCGATGTGCCAGTACTCGGCCGATGACGGCCTTGCCACCGACTGGCATATGCAGCACCTCGGCCACCTGTCCCTGTCGGGCGCCGCGCTGCTGTTTCTGGAAGCGAGCGCGGTCTCGCCGGAAGGCCGTATTTCGCCGCGCGACCTGGGCATCTGGTCGGAGCGGCATGCCGACGCGCTGGCGCCGGTGATCCGCGCGATCCGCAAGTACGCGCCGATCAAGCTGGCGATCCAGCTCGGCCACGCCGGCCGCAAGGCTTCATGCGCGGTGCCGTGGGAAGGCGGCGCCCAGATATCGCCGCAGGCCGGTGGCTGGCAGACGGTGGCGCCGTCGCCGCTGCCGCACGCTGACGGCGAGCACGCGCCGCTGGCGCTGGACGACGCCGGCCTGGCCAAGGTGCGCGACGACTTCGTGGCGGCGGCCAGGCGCAGCCATGCGCTCGGCTTCGAGGCCATCGAGCTGCACGCCGCGCACGGCTACCTGCTGCACCAGTTCCTCTCGCCGATCGCCAACCGGCGCGACGATGCCTACGGCGGCACGCTGGAAAACCGCATGCGCTTTCCCCTGGAAGTATTCACGGCGGTGCGCGCTGCCTTGCCAGCGTCGATGACGGTGGGCGTGCGGATCTCGGCCACCGACTGGGTCGACGGCGGTTGGGACATTGAACAGAGCGTGCGGTTCGCCAGAGCGCTGGAGGCAGCTGGCTGCCACTTCATCCACGTGTCGAGCGGCGGCGTGTCGCCACTGCAGAAGATCGCGCTTGGGCCCGGCTACCAGGTCGGCTTCGCCGAGCGCATCAAGCGCGAGGTGGGCATACCGGTTATCGCGGTGGGCCTGATCACCGAGCCGGCGCAGGCCGAGGAGATCCTCGCGCGCGGCCAGGCCGACATGGTGGCATTGGCGCGTGCGATGCTGTACGACCCGCGCTGGCCGTGGCACGCGGCGGCCGCGCTGGGCGCGCGGGTGCACGCGCCGCCGCAATACCTGCGCTCACAGCCGCGCCAGTATCCGCAGCTGTTCGACGTCACGGCGCAGAAGCCGGCGCCTTAGAGCAGGTGATCGAGCAGCTCGGGGCCGAACACTTCGCGGTGCAGGCGGGTGACCGGCACGCCGGCGGCGACTAGCGCGAGCCACTGGGCGCGCATGAAGGGCAGCGGCCCGCACAGGAACACATTGGTCTCGCTGCGCGGCCATGAAGGCAGCTGCGCCACTTCCATCAAGCCCTGCTTGGCCGTGGCCTCGCCGCTGACGGTTTCGTAGAAGGTGATCACCTGCAGATTCGGCATCGCCGCCTGGGCCGCCGCAAGGTCGGCGCGGTGGGCGTGGTGCTCGATGTCGCGCGTGGCGTGCGCGAAGATCACGTGACGCTGCGGATTCCTGCGGGCGATGGTGTTGAGCGCGGCGATCATCGGCGTGATGCCGACGCCGGCCGACAGCAGCACCACTGGGTCGATACCGTCGGCGTCGGGCGCGAAGTCGCCGAACGGCGGCGAGACCTGCAGCAGGCTACCCACTTCCACATGCTCGTGGATCCAGTTAGACACTTCGCCGGCCGGCGTCAGCTGGCCTGGCAGCTCGCGCTTGACGGTGATGCGCAAGCCATCGTTTGATGCCGCGTCGGACAGGCTGTACTGGCGAATCTGCTGTCGGCCGCCGCCCAGGTCGACCGTGCAGCTCAGGTACTGGCCAGGCTTGAAGGCGGGCAGCGGCTGGCCATCGGTGGCGGCCAGTCGCAGCGAAATCGCGTTGACGCTCTGGCGCGCGATCTCGGTCACTTTCATGGCGCGGGTCTGGCCAGGTTCAATGCCGGCGGCGGCGTACTGCTTTTTTTCTTCCGCGATGAACAAGTTGGCCAGCGAGGTATAGGCTTCGTCCCACGCCGCCAGCAGGGGAGCGGTGGCGGCGTCGCCCAGCGTCTCGGCGATGGCGCCGAGCAGGAAGCGGCCGACGATCGGGTAGTGCTCTGCGCGGATGCCGACCGAGACGTGCTTTTGCACGATGCGGCTGACCACGGGGCCGAGCGCGGCCGGATTGCCGATGTTGGCGGCGTAGGCGAACACCGCCGACGCCAGCGACTGCTGCTGGGCGCCATTGGCCTGGTTGCCCATGTTGAAAAGGTTAGTCAGTTCGGGGTGGGCGGCGAAGATGTTGCGGTAGAAGGCGGTGGTGACGGCAAGGCCGTGCTCGCGCAGGACGGCGACGCTGGCATCGATGTAAGGGCGGGAGGTTTCCGAGATCATGAGGTTCCTTGTTTTGCTTGTGATTTATATATTGCGGATTAAATGCATATTTAATCCCAAAAAAAAGCGGGAAAGCTCCCGCGCCTGATTCTGTTGCCAATTCTGTTACCTGATTCTATTGCCTGCTTCTGCTGCCACGCGCGTCAACAACCTTCCGCACTGAGACAAACGCCCGCCGCTACTGCGTCTCCAGCTTGGTCATCGGACCGCTGAGGAACATCCTGTGCATCAGGACGATCTGCTCGCCGGTCTTGCCCTCGCTCATCTGCGCGAGGGTGAACGTGTCCATCGCCGTGTAAAACGCCCGCATCCCCACCGCCAGCGCGCCGCGCAGGCGGCAGTTCAGACTGAGGCTGCAGCCGTTGCCGTCACAATCGATCAGCTCGGCGTCGCCTTCGAGCGCGCGCAGGATGGTGCCGACGGTCAGGGCGCCGGCGTCCGGCGCCAGCCGCAAGCCGCCGTTGCGTCCGCGCACCGCATTGATCCAGCCCACGCGCGACAACTGCGCCACCACCTTGATGAGGTGATTGAGCGGTATATCGAACTGCCTGGCGATCTCGGCGACCGTGACGGGACCGCGCTCCGCGCTGGCGCTGCCGAGATACATCAGGACGCGCAGGCCGATATCGGAAAAACGGGTTAGGCGCATTGTGCTGGCCAAAGTAAGTACGGCATGAATTCTACAATACCTGCATTATAAATGAATCTTTTATTGACCCGCTTGTTGGATTTTGGCATTTTTACAAGGCTGGCAACGCTTATTGATTGACTTGCAATATTGTTCTGTGGAATATTCTATCACTTTCGGTTAAAGCATTCCGCAACCGGCCCATCAGAGCACGCTCTCCATGAAAAAATTATTCCTCTCCCTCGCTTGTTTGCTGCTTGCCGCGGTGTCGGCAGTCCACGCCGCCGACCCTTCGTCCCCCACCTCGCAAGCCGACTTCCTCGCCTCGCTGCATTTCGAGCAGGGCGATATCAGCTTGCCCGGCAATATCGCCACCCTCAAGATGCCGCCCTCGTTCCGCTACCTTGCGCCGGCCGACGCTGAAAAAGTGCTGGTGCAAGCCTGGGGCAATCCGCCCGGTTCGCACACGCTGGGCATGATCGTGCCGGCCGACGTCGGCCCGACCGACAAGAACGGCTGGGGCGTGATCGTGACCTACGAGAAGGATGGCCACGTGAAGGATGACGACGCCGATTCCATCAAGTACGACAAGCTGCTCAAGGAAATGCAGGAGTCGATCGCGGAGGAAAATCCGGAGCGCAAGAAGGCCGGTTTCGGCACCTTGAACCTGGTCGGCTGGGCCGAAACCCCGCACTACGACAAGGCCAGCCACAAGCTGTACTGGGCCAAGGAAGTGCACTTCGACGATACGCCCGGCAACACGCTCAACTACAACGTGCGCGTGCTCGGCCGCGAAGGCGTGCTGGTCTTGAACGCGGTCGCCGGCATGGACCAGCTCAGCCAGGTGAAAACCGAGATGGCCAAGGTCACCGCCTTCGCCGATTTCACCAGCGGTAACCGCTACGCCGATTTCAACGGCAAGACCGACAAGGTGGCCGAGTACGGCCTCGCCGCGCTGGTGGCCGGCGGTGTCGCCGCCAAGCTGGGCTTTTTCGGCAAGCTGCTGGCGCTGCTGTTGATGGCCAAGAAGCTGGTCATCGTCGGCATTGGCGCGATCGGCATCGCCCTCAAGAAATGGTTCGGTCGCGACAAGGAGTCCGGGTCGGGCAACGATGTCGACGTCGACGCCGGCCCGAAAGTCGATCTCGAGAAGCGTTGATGGGCAAGCTTCTGCTATGGCTGCTGGCGGCCGGCAAAATGGGCAAGCTGCTCACCACCGGCGGCACGATGCTGTTGTCGATGGTGGTGTACAGCTGGGTGTTCGGCTGGCGCTACGCGGTCGGCTTCGTGCTGCTGATCCTGATCCATGAAATGGGGCACTTCGTCGCCGCGCGCTATCGCGGCCTCGACGTCGGCGCGCCGACTTTCATTCCCTTTGTCGGCGCCTGGATCGAGCTCAAGGAACTGCCGCACAATGTCGAAACCGAGGCCTACATCGGCTTTGCCGGGCCGCTGGCCGGCGGCGCCGCCGCGATGGCGTGCTATTTCCTCGCGCGCGAGATGGACAGCCGCCTGCTGCTGGCGCTGGCGTACTCGGGCTGCATGCTCAACCTGATCAACCTGATTCCGATCTCGCCGCTCGACGGCGGGCGCATCACGGCGATCATCTCGCCGAAAGTGTGGCTGCTCGGCGTGCCGCTGCTGGCGGCGCTGTTCTTCTACCGTCCGAGCCCGATGCTGATCCTGATCGCCTTCTTCGCCTATCCACAGCTGAAAAAGGCGATCTGGGGCGATCCGGACGCGGCGCCGGACTATTACGAGGTCGCGCTCGAGACGCGCGTCAACTACGGCATGCTGTACCTGGCGCTGGTGGCTTTCCTGGCCATCATGAGCTACGGGATCCACGGCATGCTGGGCGAAGTCTAAAGGTCGGCGCGCGGCCTGCCGGTCGCCCCTTAAAAGATGAGGAACGGTAAAAGGAGTCCTCTATAATCGCTACAGTTCGGCGGCCGCCACGATCGGCCGCCTTTTCCAGCGCGAATATAAAGGACACGCCGTGAATCTGACCCTGGGCCAAAAGCTCATCCGCACCAAACCGGCCGCCCGCAAGAGCGACGCGGCGCCCGCCCACGGCACCGGCCTAGGCCGCACGCTCGGGCTGTTCCCGCTGACCATGATCGGCGTCGGCGCCACCGTCGGCACCGGCATCTTTCTCACCATGGCCGAAGCGGTGCCGAAGGCCGGTCCCTCGGTCATCCTGTCCTTCCTGCTGGCCGCGCTCGCCGCCGGCCTGACGGCGCTGTGCTATGCCGAACTGTCGTTCCGGATTCCCGCCGCCGGCTCGTCCTACTCGTTTGCCTACGCCACGGTGGGCGAATTCGCCGCCTTCATCATGGCCGCCTGCCTGCTGCTCGAATATGGCCTGGCCGCCAGCGCCACCGCGATCGGCTGGTCGGAATACCTCAACAACTTCCTGGTCGGCGCCTTCGGCTGGCAGATTCCGGAACAGCTGCGCAACCCGATGTTTGTCCCCGGCGAGCATGGCGCCGAATACCACGCCGGCCATCTCAACCTGCCGCCCATGCTGCTGGTGCTGCTGTGCGGCGCG
This sequence comes from Massilia sp., assembly GCA_039927975.1. GTDB lineage: Bacteria > Pseudomonadota > Gammaproteobacteria > Burkholderiales > Burkholderiaceae_D > JBDSTZ01. The sequence continues at coordinate 11,966 of JBDSTZ010000176.1, forward strand.
CTGCTCATTCGCGGCACGCGCGAGTCGGCCACCACCAACGCGGTGATGGTGCTGATCAAACTGGCGATCCTGGTGTTTTTCGTGGTGGTCGCCTTCAGCGGATTCGACATCAAGAACTTCCATCCCTTCTTCGTGCCGGCAAGCGACCATACCAGCATGGCCGGCGTGACCGCCGCCGCCGCCACCGTGTTCTTTTCGTTTATCGGACTCGACACGGTTGCCACCGCCGGCGAGGAAGTGCGCGACCCGACCCGCAACGTACCGCGCGGCATATTGTGGGCGCTGGGAATCGTTACCGTGTTCTACATGCTGGTGGCGGTGGCGGCCCTCGGCGCCCAGCCGGCGGCCCTGTTCACCGGACAGAAAGCGGGCCTGTCGGTGATCCTGCAAAACGTCACCGGCCACACCTGGCCGGCAATGGTGCTGTCGGCCGGCGCGGTGGTGTCGATCTTTAGCGTGACCCTGGTGACGATTTACGGCCAGACCCGCATTCTGTACGCCGTCAGCCGCGACGGCCTGATTCCGGCCAACTTCCAGAAGGTCAGTCCACGCACCCTGGCGCCGGTCAGCAACACGGTGATCGTCTGCCTGATCGTCGGGCTGGTGGCCGGCCTGGTCGATTCGAACTACCTGTGGGACATGGTCAGCATGGGAACCTTGACCGCCTTCATCGTGGTCTCGGTCGCGGTGCCGGTGCTGCGCAAGAAGGAGGGCGCGTCGGCGGTCAAGGGCTTTCGGGTGCCGTTTGGACCCTACGCGGTGCCCGCCCTGAGCATCCTGGCCTGCCTGTTCATCATGAAGGATTTGTCGGGGACCACCTTCCGCGTATTCGGTGTCTGGATGACGGTGGCGGTGCTCACCTATTTCATCTACGGCGTGCGCAATTCGCGCCTGAACAAGCGGAGCTGAGGGCCGGCCCCTCGGTCGAGCGGCGAAACCGGCCCGCGATTACCGCTGATATTGGCGTCATCCGGCTTGTGGTTTTTGCTATAGTTGCGCCAACATTAACCAGCTGGAGAAGAGCGACATGAACGGTGCGGGCGGAACAAGCGGTGGCACGGGCAAGTTTTTACTGGGCCTGATCATGATGTGCGGCGGGTTTTACCTGCTCTTGAACGGCATTTCCGTGAGTTCGAATTTCGGCTTCGGCACCCGCCTGTTCGGCTACGGCTCTTCGTTCGGCCTCACCAGCGGCATGGTGCTGATCCCCTTGATGATCGGCGTCGGCATGGTGTTCTACAACGCCAGGAACTACCTCGGCTGGCTACTCGCGCTCGGTTCGCTGACCGCGCTGATCTTCGGCGTGATTTCCTCGGTCCAGCTCAACCTGCGCACCATGACGGCGTTCGAGCTGCTGGTGATCCTGGTGCTCGCGATCGGCGGGCTGGGCTTGTTCCTGGCCTCGCTGCGGCCGTCGCGATCGTCCGGGCAGCAGCGCGGCTGAACCGCCCACGGTCCAGGCGCCAGCGCGCGCTTGGATATGCGATCTTCTTCTTTGACGCGCCGGCGAGGGCGGCATACATTGGCGTTCCGATTCTCTTGAAGGAATGTCATGCCACGCTTGCTGCCGGCCGTGCTCTTGTCCACGCGGTTCGTGCTGGCGGCGCCGGCGACGGTGGCCGATGCGGCCGCTGCGGCCGCTGCGTCCGATCCTCCGCCGGCCTCCGCGCTCGGCACCCGGCTGTCGAACGCCATCATCAGCCGTTACTCGCCGACCATCGAGGAGATGGGCCACTACGGCTGGGACCATTCGAACAGCGCGGTCCTGCACGGCATGCAGAAGGTCTACCAGCGCACGCGCGACCCGGCCATCCTCAACTACATCCGCGCCTACGCCGACCTGTTCGTGCGCCCCGACGGCAGCATCCGCGACCTGCACCATAACCTCGACGGCATGCATCCTGGCGTGCTGTGCCTGTTTCTGTACCAGGAAACAGGCGAGCGCAAATACCTGGCCGCCGCGCGCACCATGCGCGACATCTTCATCGGCACGCCCGACCAGCCGTCCACCTTCAAGCGCACGGCGGAAGGCGGCTACTGGCACAAGAGCGAAGACCATTACAAGAACGTGATGTCGGTCGACGGCACCTACATGGTCTATCCCTTCCTGGTCCAGTACGCGGTGGTGGCGAAGGAACCGGCGCTGCTCGACGTCGCCACCGCGCAGATCCTGATGGTCGCCTCGCACAGCTTCAACACCAAGTTCAACCTGCAGTACCACGGCTGGGATTACGGCAAGGCGCAGCCGTGGGCCAACCCGATCACCGGCACCTCATCGCAGTTCTGGTCGCGCAGCGCCGGCTGGTTCTCGATGACGCTGGTCGACGTGCTCGAGGCGCTGCCCAAGGAGCACCGCGACTACGCCAGGCTGCTGTTCCTGTACCGCAGCCTGGCGCAGGGCGTGAAGGCGGCGCAAAAGGAGGACGGCTTCTGGTACGACGTGCTCGACGCGCCCGCGGCCAACGGCAATTTCGCCGAGACCAGCGGCACCGGCATGATCGTCTACGCGCTGCAAAAGGGCGTCAACCTGGGGCTGCTCGACGGTGCCTACCGGGACGTCGCCAGGCGGGGGTGGGGGCGCTCCAGCGCAACGTCGGCACCTTCCGCGACGGCGGGCCGCAGATCCTGTCGGTGGCGCCCGGCATGGGCGTGCAGACCGACTACGCGGCCTACATGGCGGTGCGGCCGATCAGCGTGCCGCCGAGCGAGGGACGTCACCATCCGCACGGCTACATCGCGCTGCTGATGGCGTCCTCGGTGATGGAGTAGGCGAGTAGGACGAGGCGCGCAAGGACGTTAGAGCTGGGCGCCGATCAGCGAGGCGAGCTGGCCGCCGACCTTTTCTTTCCAGCCGCGCTGTTCCCACGCCAGCAGGGTGATCGGCTTGGCGCGCGCCCAGTCGTCGTCGAACACTTCGCGCTGGGCCTTGGCGAAGGTGGCGTCGATCACGTTCAGATTGGCCGCGTCGTTGATGCTGAAGGAACGGTTGTCGAAGTTGGTCGAGCCGACCGACACCATCAGCGAATCGACCACCAGCGCCTTGACGTGAAACATGGTCGGCTGGTATTC
>JBDSTZ010000177.1:0-6653 GCA_039927975.1 Massilia sp.
GCCGGCGAGAGCGTCACCTTCACGCTGCGCGCGGTTGATACCGACGGCCGGGTCCTGCCGCTGGTGGTCACGCGCGCGGTGGCGCAGGGCTTGTCGGCCGAACGCGAGCGGCCCGGCCCGCAGACGACGCTCGCGTTCGCCGCCGACGGCCAGGGCGGCGACGGCCGCCAGAGCGCGCTGCTGGCGCCCGCGCAGGGCAGCCTGGCCAACTTCGACGGCACCATCCGCAGCGAGGTGTTCTACACCGTGGCCGGCCACAATGGCCAGCTGCTGTTCGACACGATCTATTCGCCGCGCGTGCCGGCCGTCTGGCGCGGCCAGGTGCGCGAGGCGCTGCAGGACGGCTCGCTGGTGTTCTACCTGCCGGCCGAGGTGCGCGAGGCCGGCCGCTACATGGTCAGCGGGCGAGTCGACGACGCGCGCGGGCGGCCGCTGGCGGTAGTGAGCGCGAGCGAGGTGCTGGCGACCGGGCCGAACGAACTGCGCCTGACGCTGGCCGGGCGCCTGCTGCGCGACCTGGGCGCCGCCACCCCGCTGACCCTGCGCGACGTCGACGCCTTTCTGCTGCGCGAGAACGCCGACCCCGATCGGGCCCTCATGCCGCACCGCGAAGGCAGCGTCCATATCAGCAAAAACTATTCGCTGCACGAGTTCTCGAACGCCGAATGGCATAGCGAGGAGCGCAACCGCTACCTCGACGAATTCGGCAAGGACCTGCTGCGCGCCCGGTCCGCGCTGGCGGCGCTCGACCCGTCCGCCGCGCCGCCCGACAGCGCCTGCGCCGCGCCTGCTGAACCAGTGGGCGCCGCCGACAGTCAGATAGAGACACCCACCTCTCACAGGAGTACAAAATGAAAAAGCTGATGCGGCTGTTCGTCTTGTTGTCCCTCGTCCTCCTCAACGCCGCGCCGCTCGCGGCATCGGCCACCAACTACTCGCTGTGGATCAATGGGCGCGGCAGCGGCGGCGCGGTCGGCAACTACGACGACTTCAATTACTGGGGATCGGCGGCGCTGCCGGCGGGCGTGAACAAGAAGGCGGTCAACTGGGACGGCTACAACAGCATCGCTTCGCAAAGCGGCAAGGTCCGCGATGCGCTCGACTGCTTCTGCACCGGCTCGAACTGGTGCTACATCGGCGCCTTTAGCGCGGGCGACCTGATGATCGGCTATAACCTGGCCAATTACGGCGGCTCGACCCGCAGCGTCAAGAACGCCGCGCCCAACGCGTCCGGCGTGTGCGGCAATGCGGGCGGCGCCACCCAGACCGGCTGGAACATCAAATGGGTGATGGTGTCGGCCGGCGCGGGGGGCGGCTCGGAACTGGCCGACGCCGGCGCCTGGACCACCGGCGAGCCGCTGGTGCGCGACCTGCGAACGACCACCGCGCGCGCCATGTACAACCACAACGACACGCGCGGGGTGTGGTTCTACATGTTCGCCGGCGCGCGCGGCACCGCGTATTCCTTCCTGCTGCCGGGCCAGGACGACGAAGTGGTGGCCTACCACAGCTCCGGCGCGGTGGCCGGCACGTCGGGCGGGTCCTACTGCAATCCGGGCGACTGGTGGTGCAACGACCTGACCCTGGGCGCTGCGCCCAATCAGGGCGGCCAGCCCAAGTGGAACAACCACGCCGTGTCGTTCCGCGACGACGACGAGCAGTACGGCCACTACGTCAATCGCAACTGGCAGGGCATCACCTCCGTGATGCGATTGGCGTTCGAGAGCTACGCGCGCTGAGGGGCGGGGAGGCGAGACGAACTACGCGCACTGAGCGGCGGGAGGCGAGACGAACTACGCGCGCGGAAAGGGCGGGGAGTCGACACGTCGCAGCCGCTGCTGGCGGCTCGCGTATTCAAGCGTAACGGAAGCGGCGCCTTATCTTGACGCCGTTGGTCTCCATCGGCGGCCCTGTTAAATGACATTGGATGCCTGCGCTTTATGCCTGCGCTTTATGCGTGCTCTGCATGCGGGCGCTGGGCGCCGTCGTTCGAAGTCGGCCTTGGAAGTCGGCCTTGGAAGTTGGCGCTGGAAGTCGGCGCTGGAAGTCGGCGCTGGGTGTCGGAGCGCGCCGGCGTTGTCAACCGGCGTTGTTAACGCTGCGCTGTTGGTTGGCATGACCGCGACCGACCTGAGCACGCTGGGTTGCAGCACTTGCCAGGGCTTGGCATCAATGGCGCCGCCCAAGTGGTCGGCGCCGGTATGATCGGCGCCTGTATGATCGGCGCCGATGTCAAGGGATGGAGCGGCAAGCTCGAAGGTCGACCATTTAGATAGGCGTTCAAACGATTGCGCTGCCTCGCACCGAGGCCTGCCTCGCGTTTTGAGGCATCGTACGAATTGGCGTGGTCCTACCTCGCCGCGGTAGTCACCGGCGACTCGGTCGGCTGAGCTGCATGCTTTGCCGGTGCCGGCGCCGGCCGCTTGCCGGTAATAACCACCACCGGCATTGGCGCCGGCAGCGGCATTGGCGTCGCCATGCTGGCACGCGGCGTCGCCTGTCGCGGCGGCATCAACGCCAGCACGCAGCCGACCACCAGCACCGCGGCGAATATCACTTCCATATGTTTAAGCGCGTTCATCCTGTTTTCTCCTTCGAAACCAGGCTCTATTGTTTGCCTTTCCTGTGGTCAACTTTTTGCTCTCGATCAAGCTCCGGACGTATCTCCAGTCCGCCTTTTCTCGCCTGTTTTCCTGCCAGCCCGTAAAATAGCGTTATTAATCAAGAATTTGAAAGCAGAGCATGTCGATACAATGGTACCCGGGGCACATGAACGCCGCCCGCAAGAAGGCGGCCGAGCAGATGGAAAACACCGACCTGGTGATCGAAGTGCTCGACGCGCGCCTGCCCCAGGCCAGTTGCAATCCGATGGTCGAGGAATTGCGCCTGTTCCGCCAGCGTCCCTGCCTGAAAATCCTCAACAAGGTCGACCTGGCCGATCCGGCCGTGACCGCCGCCTGGACCGCGTATTACAACGCACAGGAAGGCGTGACGGCCTATCCGATGACGACCAAGAAGCCGGCCGACGTGGCGAAAATTCCCGACCTGTGCCAGTCGCTGGCGCCGCATCGCGGCGTGCCGACCAAGCCCTTGCGCATCATGATCATGGGCATCCCGAACGTTGGCAAATCGACGCTGATGAACGCGCTGCTCAAGAAAAAAGTGGCCAAGGTGGGCGATGAGCCGGCGGTCACCAAAATGCAGCAGAAGCTCTACCTCGGCAAGAACATCATCCTGGTCGACACGCCCGGCATGCTGTGGCCGAAGATTGCGCTCGCCAGCGACGGCCTGATGCTGGCCGCCAGCCACGCGATCGGCTCGAACGCGCTGATCGAGGACGAGGTGGCGGTGTTCCTGGCCGAAGTCCTGCTCGAGCGTTATCCTGCGCTATTGACCGCACGTTACGGCTTCAAGACCGAAGACATGGACGGCATCGCGGTGATCGAAGGCGTTGCCGCAAGGCGCGGGTACAGGCAGAAGGGCGGCGATCTCGATTTCGAGAAAGCCTCGCACATTTTCCTGCAGGACTACCGAACCGGTGCGCTTGGCCGCATCAGTCTGGAGACGCCGGAAACGCGCGCGGCAAGGGTGGCCGAACACGAGGCGGCGATGGCCGCCAAAGCGCAAAAAGCCGCTGCCGCCGCTGCTGAAAAAGCGGCAAACGCCGCGCGCGGCAAGCGCGGCACCTGAAAACGGTGCCACCGAGACCGTTAACTGTTCCGCTTAAGCTTGCGGTCCCCTGAGTCACATAGGACGACGCTGGCACGACAAGCGGTGGGGCACATCTGTCGCCAATGACATGATGATTGGCCACTAGAATCGGACGACGGCCCTCGGATAAGGTACTGTCGTGAAGGCTTTTAGAAGCCCCGAAGCCCAGGGGCATTAGCAGCCCGGATCAGGTCCGACAAACGCCACGGCCTAAAGCGTAGTCAAACCGGCCGCGTCGACCCGCCTGCGTCGAAGGCCACTAACATCACGCGGCAGCCTTCCCGAACCTGAAGCTCGACACCGACAGGCTGCCGAAGAACGCATCCTCGTGATACACGCAGCTCGCCGCTTCATCCTCCGCCGCGCCCAGCGCCACCATCAACGGCACCAGATGATCCTCGCGCGGGTGCGCCAGCCGCGCGTACGGCGCGTCGCTCCAATGCAGCAGCGCGGCGTGCCGCTCGGCCGGCGGCAGCGCCAGTGCGTACTGCAGCCACTCATCAAAACCATGCGAAGCCAGTTTGCCCTCGGGCCCGAACTGGCGCAGGTTGTGATAACTGAGCCCGCTGCCGATGATCAGCACACCGTCATCCCGCAGCGCGGCCAGTGCGCGCCCGATGGCGAAATGCGTCTCGGGATCGTAGTTGCGCTTGATCGACAGCTGCACCACCGGCATGTCGGCCTCCGGATACACCGGATACAGCATCGAGAAGGTGCCATGATCGAAGCCGCGCTGCGGATCGAGGGTGACCTTGTGCCCGGCGCCGGCAATCAGGTCCGCCACGCGCTGTGCCAGCGCCGGTGAACCTGGCGCGGGATACTTGATCTGGTAGGTATGCGCTGGAAAACCGCCGTAATCGTAGATCATCGGCGGCGCCTCGCTCGATGAGACCATGAACTCGTGCTCTTCCCAGTGGGCCGTCACCACCAGCACAGCCACCGGCCGCTGGCCGACCTGTCGCTTCATGTCGATGAGCGACGCTTCCAGCTTGTCGTAGGTGCCGCCATACTGGTCCTTCATGAACGGCCACGGGCCGCCGCCGTGCGAGACGAAATAGGTGGGCAGGCGTGTCGCCATGATGACTCCTCTAAGTGGATAGCTGGCAGTGGATAGCCGGCAGTCGATAGCCGGCACTAGATACTTGCATATGCGCCCGGCGGCGAAGATATCAATGGTACGCGCTTGTCGGTCTGGCCGCTTCAAGCAGGGCAAACAGCCGCGCCGCGCGCATCCAGCCCAGCACCGCGACGATGGCCTGGGTCAGCAGCAGGGCGCCGGCGAACGCCCCGATGCCGACCGGCGCGACGTGAAGCCGCAGCAGCGACAGCAGCGCCGCCAGGGTCAGGCCGGCCACGCTGATGGCCAGATACCGCCCAAGCACAAGGCGCGGCCGCGTGAACACCAGGCAGCAGCCGCTCCACCACGCCGCCAGCGCCGAGGTGCGACGATTATCTGCGGCCAGCACCGCGCGGCCGGCGTCGACACTCGCGTCGGCCAGCATCAGCAGCAACGCGAGCAGCGCCATCGCGGCCAGCCGCGCCAGTTCGGCGCGCGATTCGAGAATCGCGCTCTCGGCGTAGCCATCGGCCAGCCGCAGCGCCGCGCGTCCCAACAGCGCCGCCAGGCCGAACGGTATCGCGCCGACCGCCATCATGCGCAGCAGGCGCGGATAGTGGCGCGCACCACCACCTGTCAATTCGGCGAATCCTGGCGCCTGCTCGCAGCGCGCCGCATGGAGCGCCATGCCGGACAAGAAGGGCGACAGCAGCAGTGTCAACATCAGCGCCGCCAGCGCCGCGCCGCCCAGGGCCAGGCTGGCTTGCTCGGCATTGAGCGCAAGGTCGGCCAGTGTCGACAGATCGAGTTCGCGCGCCAGGCTGGCGCCATGCGCCGAATAATCGAAGCTGGCGCCGAGCACAGCCCAGAAAGGCAGTGTCAGCACCGTCGCGGGCACCATCGTCACGGCCGCCCATAAGACCAGCAGGCGCCACTGCAGCGCGCGCATCAAGCAGCGCATCGCCGCCTTCATAATGTCGCCACCAGCGACAGCAGCACTTGCGCCAGCGCGCCAATGTCCGCGCTCCAGCGCCGCGCGGCGCGGCCGTCGGGCTTGAGGGTACGGCTGTCATCGAGCTTGCCGACGCCAAGGTGGTGCGCGCGCGCCGGGTCGAGCTCGGCCGACACCGCTTGCGCCGGCTTGAGCCAGGTGAAGGTATGCCACGTTTCGTTAGCGTCCCAGCGCACCGTCTCGCTGGCGCCATCGGCGAACTTGACGACGATCGTTTGCGGCACCGGCGCGCCGCGCCGGCGTACCGTCACGCTGGTCAGAAAAGGAAAAGGCCCGCTGCCAGGCTTGGCGTCGGGATGCGCCTTGCGCCACTGTTCGCGCAGCACGGCGATGCGCTTGTCGAGCGCGCCGGCGGTCTCCTCGATCCACACGCCATTGCGCTGCGCGGTCCCGGGCAGCGGCAATTGTTCGACGCTGGTGAGCGCATCGAGCCGGTCGTCGATCTTCGCCACTGCGACCATCTGCTGGGCGAACACCGCCTCCACCGCCGCGCGCTGGCCGCTCGCATCGGCCAGCGCCTCACGCAGGTCGGCCATGCCGGGATGGCGGAATTTCCAGCGCCGGTAGTATTCCTTGAAGCCGCGCTCCATCGCCGCGCTGCCGATGCGCTGTTCGAGGTCGCGCAGCGTGACAGCGGTGCGCACATAAGCTGGTCCGATGCCTTGCAGGCGCCGGTACGCGTTTTGCCCCGGTGCGTCGGCCGGCTCCTTGCGCGGCGCGGCAAAGCGCTCGAAGTCGAACACGTCGAAGCCCGGATTGACGCCCACCGCGCGCAGCCAGCGTGGCGCAGGGTGGATCTTCTGGCCGCGTGCTTGCAGCATGCGCTGGTCCCAGAACTCGTTGAGTCCTTCGTCGAGCGCCGGCTCCTCGAAT
>JBDSTZ010000178.1:0-5651 GCA_039927975.1 Massilia sp.
CTTCCACTTGCTTTCTCAGAAGGCAGCCCATTGTGCGAAAAATTCTATCGTGAGTGTAAAAAAATGTAATGAATAATATTTTTCGCACGTGCTATTTTATTTATAGTGCAACGATAAATAAACGTCAATATTTTATGAATTTCGGCATTTTCGATCCGTTTTCGGCGGAGGATTTTTTGACCTGCCATGGCGACCCGTCGGCAAAAATTCCCTGGAAAAAAAGGATAATCTATTTACTCCACACATATTTCCATAGAAAAATATGGTGGCCGAATAAACAATATGTGCGGGGCGCCCCTGAGCCAGGCCCGATCGGACCTGGCTTCGCACATGACGAATTTCCGACGATCGAATCGGCATCTCGATTCGCTCGCCCGGGAAAGCCTGAGCCGGTGGCAGAGTGCACTGGCTCAGATAATCAAAGTGACTTTCTAACAATATCCGGAGACATGTATGAAAATTTTTTCCAACACCGCGTTGAAATCGATTTCGGCCGCCGCCGCGCTGATGCTTTTTGCCAGCTCCGCCGCTTATGCTTCTTGCCAGTCCGATTGCGATGCCTATGCACAAGCCGAGGCAACGAAGGTAAGAGATAACGTCTATTCTTCTGCACTGGCCAGCTGCCTGCACAGTGTCGGCCCCACCTATTCTTATTGCAGCCAGCTTGCCCAATCGTATGCGCAGAACGCGTACACCGGCGTGTATAACAGCACCTATGCGAACTGCACAGCCACCAACTGTGGCGGCTAACGCTCAGTCCCGTCCAGTCTGCGATTGATCGCGAACTTGCAGCGGCGCATCATTGCCCGCTGCAAGTTTTTTGCCCACACGCGCAGTCGTTTCGATCTAGCGGCAAGGCACCCGATGCGGCATCGAACCGCCCAAGTCCTTATCTCAAGGCGCCACCACCGTCGCCTCCGCGACCACACTCCCCCGCTCCCGGACCACCAGTCCTTGTCCTTTGCCAGCGGCATTCACCGAAAACGCCACCCGAATATCGCGCCCCTTCATCGCGAAGTTATTTTCGCCGGTCGGATACAGGTCGAACTTCGCGCCGCCCGCCAGCGCCAGCAAGTGATTCCCCGACCGCGAGACGCTGATCGCCATCCCATCCTTCGCCTTGTACTGTCCGCCCAGCGCGTCGAGCGCCGCCGGCGCCAGCTGAACTTCCGCCAGCGCGGCATCCAGCTGCACCGGCTTGTGGTCGTAACTGAGCACGCGCGCTACCTTCCAGACTCCGCTCTCCAACAGTAACAAGTGTGTAAACCGGGCCCGATCCTGCAACGATTCCGGCGCGCCAGGTCCATAACCATAGAACTGGTGATTGCCCTCCATCACCGCGCCGTACAGCTTCCCGCCGGCCATCATCGGATACACATGGACCGAATCGGCGATCGCCTCGCGCCGCACGCGCCTGCCTTGCGGGTTACCGCAGATGTTCTTTTCCATCGCGCTCTCGAACGCCTTACGGCCAATCATCTCGCCACCCTGGTCGTGATAGAACTCCAGCTCCTCCAGCGTCATCGGCAGCAGCTTCTTGATGTCGCATTTGTTGTACGCGTCCCAAAACACCTGATCGAATTGGCGCACCTCCGCCTCCCACCCTTGCGGCGCCCCTTGTGCGGCGGCGAAGGCGGGGACCAGCGAAGCGGCGATCACGGCGGACAGCAGAATTTTCTTCATGTTTCTCATCTTTCTTGAAATGGGCACCTGGTAGTTGCCGTCTGTAAGGAACCCGACTTTATCGAGCGCGCCGCCGTCGACCTCACCCGTGCCGACGAATGGCACCGCAGGATGGACAAGCGGTACCAAACGCCGACGAACGGGCACCGTCACAGCAGCGCTCCGGCGGCCTGCCCTCTCGATATCCCACCGACCACAAAAAAGAAATATTTGCACATTTGAATTCTGGTGTTATAGTTCACTACAACACCACAAAACGACTCACCAAAACCCCGATATCCAAGGCCCCACATGTCCTTTCTTCCGCAACGCCTGCTGCTCGCCACCGTCATCGCGTCGATCTTCGCCACCCCCGCCGGCTCCCAGACCATCGCCGCGCCGGCGCCCGTCAAGGCCGTCGCGCCAGTCGCGGCACCCGTCCAAAAAGTCGAAATCACCGGCAACAAAGACCAGTACGACCCGCGTCGCGACGACACCGCCTCGAAGATCGTCGTCACCCAGGAGGAAATCGTCAAGAACGGCGACACCTCGCTGGCCGATGTCCTCAAGCGCCAGCCGGGCGTCACGGTCAGCGGCGGCAATGCCGGGCGCGGCGGCGGCGAGATCCGCATGCGCGGCCTCGGCGCCGGCTACACCCAGATCCTGCTCAACGGCGAAGCGGCGCCACCCGGCTTCACGCTCGACAACCTCTCACCCAACCAGGTTGAGCGCATCGAGATCATGCGCTCCGCCTCGGCGGAATTCAGCACCCAGGCCATCGCCGGCACCGTCAACATGGTGCTCAAATCGAAGGTAGTCCCCGGCCAGCGCGAACTCAAGCTCACGCTGGAAGGCTCCAACATCTTCCTCTCGCCGATCGTCAACTACCAGGTCTCGGACAAGGTCGGCAAGCTGGCCTACACACTGTCGAGCAACCTGCGGCTGGTCAAGTTCAAGGCCGACCAGACCGTGGCCGACGATTCCTTCGACGCCGCCGGCCAGCAAACCCTCAAGCGCCGCGCCGACCAATCCCAGGAGGGCCGCTTCGCCAACCTCTCGCTGTCACCCCGGCTCATCTGGTCGCTCGACAATGGCGACACGCTGACCTCGCAAACTTTCGTCAACGCCACCGGCGTGCGCGTCGAGGCGGCTACCGACTGGGCCCAAAGCGGCCCGTCCGGGATCGCGAACCGCGCGAGCGAACGCATGCAATCGATCGGCAGCAATCCGGCGACCATGTTGCGCACCGACCTGCAATGGGTCCACAAAACCGCCGGTGGCGGCAAGCTCGACACCAAGCTGGGCGTGAACGCCAGCCGTCGCCAGAGCGGCAACGCGCAGCAGGCCTACAATGACGACACGCAATTCATGGACCGCCGCACTGAAACCGAGGCCAAGGATCGCGGCGTCACGCTGGTGGGCAAGTTCTCCACCTCGGTGGTCAAGGACCACACCTTCGCCACCGGCTGGGATGCCGGCAGCGGCACCCGCGACGAAACCCGCGCCCAGTCCGAACTCCTGCCGACCGGCTACCAGCCATCCAACCCCAATGGAAGCTTCAGCGCCACCATCAACCGGCTGGCCGTGTTCGCCCAGGACGAATGGAACGTCACGCCGAAATGGTCGGTCTACATGGGCGCGCGCTGGGAAACGCTGCAAACCAAAAGCGAAGGCAGCGATTTCAACCCCAGCAGCAGCCGCTACAGCGTGTTCAGTCCGCTCTTCCAGACTTTGTGGAAACTCCCCAACAGCAATAACGACCAGATCCGCATGGCGCTCACGCGCACCTATCGCGCGCCCGGCATCAATCGCCTGATTCCGCGCGGCGACACGGCGGTCAACAACAGCCAGATCGAACCGGATTCGCGCGGCAATCCTGCGCTCAAGCCGGAACTGGCGACCGGGCTCGACCTGTCGTACGAACATTTCTTCGGCGCCGGCGCGCTGGTGAGCGCATCGTTCTACGCCAAGCAGATCAAGGATGTCACGCGCACCGACGTCGTGTTTGTCGACGGCCGCTGGGTCTCGATGCCGGTCAACGACGGCCACGCCAACACGCATGGCGTCGAGCTCGAAGCGAAGTTCCCGCTGCGGCAGTTTTTCAAGACCGGGCCGGCGATCGATCTGCGCGCCAACCTGTCGCGCAACTGGTCGTCGGTGGACAACGTGCCGGGGCCAGACAACCGCATCGCCAACCAGACGCCGATGTCGGCCAACTTCGGCCTCGAGTACAAGATGAACCCGGCATTCAACATGGGCGGCAGCTTCACCTACAAGTCCGGCGGACCGGTGCGTACCTCGAAGACCACCAGCGGCTACACCACCATCAAGCGTGAGATGGATCTGTTCGGACTGTGGAAATTCGACGCCAAGAACCAGTTGCGTGTGTCGGCGGTCAATGTCCTCGCGCAGCCATTCGTCTCGATCACACGCTACGATGATGACGCTTACGGCAGCCGCATCAACCGGGTCGATACGCCATTCACGGCGATGGTCCGGGTCACCTTTGAAAAGAAACTGTGACGCGGAAGATTTGACATTCATGCAGTGAGAATAAATGGGCTGCCCCGGCCGTTTCGTGGTCCGGTGCAGCCCTTTCTTCGTCCCCCAGCACCGCTCTGCCCCTCCTGCTTACGCCCTGGTGGCTGCCCCCCAAGCCGGCCCCATTCCCGTCGCCAGTCCACATCACTTGTTCCCGGATCAAGCCACTGAGCAGCCCGGAAACGCGCGCTCAAATTTTTCAAGTTGATCAGGAAAATGATTATTAACAGGCACTTGCGCACGATATGTGTTTTGTAAATATCAGATATGTACAATCCGAATTTCTTATAAAACAACAACGGAGAAGACATGTCATTTTTCAGATTGAGTACCCTGGCGGCCGGTGTGGCGGCCCTCGCGATTGCCGGCTGCGGCGGCGAAACGAGCGCCCCCGCTCAAGACACCAAGCTGCTGGCGACGGCTGCGGCATCGGCCTTCGGCGTCACCTCGTCGGGCGGATATTTAACAGTGTCGACCGGCGCCGGCCTGGTCTTCAAGGTCAGGGAAGCGGGCGGCGACATTACGTCCATCGTCTACAACGGCGGCCCTGAACTGCAAGGCCAGACCAAGTACTCGCACATCTCCTCGGGCATCGGCGCCACGGTCGCCTACTCGGTCTCGGGCACGGTGGCCAAGATCACCCTGACGACCTCCACCCTCACCCACTATTTCCTGGTGCGTTCGGGCGAGAACAATATCTACATGGGCACCTACGTCACGGCCGAGCCGAGCGTGGGCGAACTGCGCTGGATCACCCGCCTCAACGGCTCGGCGCTGACCGGCGTGCCGGCCGAATCGCGCCTCATCGGCAACACCGGCGCGATCGAAAGCGCCGATATCTTCGGCATGTCCGACGGCACCACCCGCTCGAAATATTATGGCAACCAGCGTGCAATCGATTACACCGTGCGCGGCGTTACCGGCAGCAATGTCGGCGTCTACATGGTCTATGGCAATCGCGAGAGCAGCTCGGGCGGCCCCTTCTTCCGCGACATCCAGAACCAGTCCGGCACCGACACCGAGGTCTACAACTACATGAATTCGGGCCACAACCAGACCGAGGCGAACCGCATGGGCTTCCACGGCCCGTACGCGCTGATGTTCACCGCCGGCGCCGCGCCGAGTGCGCCGGACATGAGCTGGATGGGCAATTACAACCTGAACGGCTGGGTCGCGGCGACCGGGCGCGGCCGCGTGATCGGCAACGGCCTGGCCGGGCGCGATGCCAACTACGTCTACACGGTCGGCTTCGCCAACAGCACGGCGCAGTACTGGACCACGGCCAACGCGGCGAGCAACGGCAGCTTCGGCTCGTACAACATGAAGCCGGGCACCTACACGATGACTGTCTACAAGGGCGAGCTTGAAGTGTACGAGGAGCAGGTCACCGTCAGCGCCGGCGCCGCCACCTCGCTCAACACCCGCACCATCAACAACGATCCCGGCGC
>JBDSTZ010000179.1:0-2744 GCA_039927975.1 Massilia sp.
GCGGCCCAGCGCGGGGTCGAGGTCAAGCTCCTGATCGGGGTCGGCGAAATCAAGCTGCAGGACGCGGTGGCGCGTTCCTTCTACCCCAAGCTGCTGGCCAGCGGCGTGAAGGTGCTCGAATACCGCAAGACCCAGCTGCACGCCAAGGTCGCGGTGATCGACGACGACTGGTCGACGGTCGGCTCGAGCAATTGCGACGGCCTCTCGCTGTTTCTCAACCAGGAAGCCAACGTGGTGGTCAAGGATGCCGGCTTCGCCGAAACCGTGCGCGCCCATATACTGCGCGGCATGGCCGACGGCACCGAAATCTGCCTGGCCGAGTTCCAGCACGTCGGCTGGGTGCGCCGCGCCGGCTATGAAACGGCGTATTTTTTCTATAAACTGACCATGCGGATTTTCGCCATGGGTTACGCTTGAGATGGAAGATGGATAACGTACGGATCGACAAGTGGCTGTGGGCCGCGCGCTTTTTCAAGACCCGTTCGCTGGCGACCGACGCGGTCGATACGGGCCGGGTCAAACTCGACGGCGAACGCATCAAGCCGGCGCGCGCCGTCAAGATCGGCGAAACCTATTCGGTCGACAACGGCGCCGAGACCTGGGAAGTGGAAGTGCTGGGTATTTCCGATGTCCGCGGCGCGGCGCCGGTGGCGCGCCTGCTGTACCAGGAGACCGAGCGCAGCGTCGCCAAGCGCGAGAACGATCACGAGGCGCGCAAGCTGTACCGCGAGCCGGGCAGCACGATCAAGGGCCGGCCCACCAAACGCGACCGGCGCCAGCTGAGCCGCGCCGGCGGCGATTGAAGAGCGCTTCCGGGTCACGCCCGGCGTTACATTCTCCCCAAACATTTTTGATGCCTTTTTGAATTTGTTGTGTTATCAATAGACACCCCGCTCTAAACTTCCCGTTTGACATTTAGCTCATAGTAGATAATAGTACGAGCGTTCGGATTTATTTTTCTTCGTTCCGGACCCGTTGCCTTAACTACTGTGAGAGTCAGCCATCAACACCACCGCCAAATTCATGCGCAAGGGCGAAATGACCCGCGCTGCCATTCTGGACGTCGCCCTTGAGCTTGCCAGCCGCGACGGCCTGGAAGGGCTCACCATCGGCTTGCTGGCCGACCGCATGAGCATGAGCAAATCCGGCGTCTTCGCCCATTTCGGCTCGCGCGAAGACTTGCAGATCGACGTCCTCAAGCTCTACCACCACCGCTTCGAACAGGAAGTCTTTTTCCCCAGCGTGAAGGAAGCGCGCGGCATCGAACGGCTGCGCGCCATGTTCACCCGCTGGGTCAAGCGCGTGAGCGTGGAAATCGCCTCCGGCTGCATCTACATCAGTGGCGCCGTCGAGTACGACGACCGTCCCGGCCCGATCCGCGAAGAGCTGGTGACGATGGTGCGCACCTGGCGCGGCGCGCTGCTGCGCTGCGTCGAGCAGGCCATCGAGATTGGCGACTTGAAGAGCGACAGCGACGCCAACCAGATGGTCTACGAAATGTACGGCCTGATTCTGGCCCTGCACCACGATGCGCGCTTCCTGCGCATGCCCGGCAGCGTCGATCGCGCGCGCGCCGGCTTCGACCGCCTGGTCCAGAATTACGAAAATCCGCAGAAATTGGCAGCAACCGCAGCACCGGCGGCATCCACCGCAGCTACAGAAACCGAACACTGAGGCAGGCGTCCCCGCCAGCTCGTCACACTTACTTCGTCAGGAGAAAAAACATGGGTCAATACGTCGCGCCACTTCGGGATATGCAGTTCGTGCTGCACGAGTTTCTCAACGTGTCGGAAGAACTCAAGCAGATGCCGCAGTTCGAGGACGTCGACACCGACATCATGAACCAGGTACTGGAAGAGGGCGCCAAGTTCACTCAGTCCGTGCTGTTCCCCTTGAACCATTCGGGCGACCGCGAAGGCTGCCATTTCGACGCCGCCAGCAAGTCGGTCACCACGCCGAAAGGCTTCAAGGAAGCCTACAAGCAGTACGTCGACGGCGGCTGGGCCGCACTGGCCTGCGATCCAGAATACGGCGGCCAGGGCTTGCCGGTGGTGCTCAACAACTCGTTCTACGAGATGCTCAACTCGTCCAACCAGGCCTGGTCGATGTACCCCGGCCTGTCGCACGGCGCCTATGAATGCATCAAGGAGCATGGCACCGAGCAGCAGAAGAAGGACTACCTGCCCAAGCTGGTCTCGGGCGCCTGGACCGGCACCATGTGCCTGACCGAAGCGCACTGCGGCACCGACCTTGGCATGCTGCGCTCGAAAGCGCTGCCGCAGGCTGACGGTTCCTGGCTGATCACCGGCTCGAAGATCTTCATCTCCGCCGGCGAACACGATATGTCCGAGAACATCATCCACCTGGTGCTGGCCCGCGTGCCGGACGCCCCGGAAGGCTCGAAAGGCATCTCACTGTTCCTGGTGCCGAAGTTCCTGCCGACCGCCGACGGCGGCGTCGGCGAACGCAACGCCATCGCCTGCGGCGCCATCGAAGAGAAGATGGGCATCCACGGCAACTCGACCTGCCAGATGAACCTGGACGGCGCGCGCGGCTGGATCATCGGCGAGCCTAACAAAGGCCTCAACGCCATGTTCGTGTTCATGAACGCGGCCCGCCTGGGCGTCGGCATGCAGTCGCTCGGCCTGACCGAGGTGGCCTACCAGAACGCGCTGGTCTACGCCAAGGACCGCATCCAGATGCGCAGCCTGTCCGGCCCCAAGGCGCCGGACAAGCCGGCCGCC
>JBDSTZ010000180.1:0-4637 GCA_039927975.1 Massilia sp.
GCGCAGCTGGCCGCCGAGGCGGTCGCCCGGCGTGAGCGGCTCCGGCGGCGGCGTCGTCATCTGCAGAACCCTTTGCAGCGAGAACACGCTTTGCGGCCGGGCCAGCGGATCCATCTCCAGGCACGAGCGCACCATCTTGACCAGGTCGGCCGAATACAGGCCCTCGACCTTGGCGAAATGCGGCGCCATCTTGTCCTCGATCTTGCGCTGGTCGGCCGGCTGGGCCGGCGCGCCCGACATGCAGGCGAACATCGCCGCGCCGATGCTGTAGATGTCGGACCAGGGCCCCAGCGGGCCGGCCTTCGAGTACAGCTCGGGCGGCGCGAAGCCGGGCGTGTACATCGGCGTCAACTTGGGCACGTCGACATTGATGGTCTGGCGCGCGGCGCCGAAGTCGAGCAGGATCGGCGTGCCGTCGGTGCGCAGGTAGATGTTGGCCGGTTTCAGGTCCAGGTGCAGCAGCTTGTTGGCGTGCACCTCGCGCAGGCCGCCGCAGACGCCGGCGAACAGGTGGCGGATGAACGGCTCGGAGAGCTTGCTGCCGCGGGCCGACAGGCGCGCGATGTGCTCTTGCAGCGAGTGGCCCGATTCGTAGCCCATCACCATGTAGACCGTCTCGTTGGCGCGGAAAAAATTGAGCACCCGCACCACGTTCGGATGCGAGATCAGCGCCAGCGCGCGGCCTTCCTCGAAGAAGCATTTGAGGCCAATGCGGTAGACCGCCAGATTGGCCTTGGTGACCAGGGGCACCAGCTCGCCCGGCTGGCGCAGCGCCAGTGAACTGGGCAGGTATTCCTTGATGGCGACTGCGTTCCCGTCGGCGTCATAGGCCAGATATACAATACTGAACCCACCGGACGCAATTTTCTTTACAATGCGATATCCAGCAATTTCCAGGCCATCGGGTAATGGGGCGTTATTTTGTGCAGCCATGAAGGGATCCTTGCTTAACACGGCGATTGTGTGGATAAATCATGGCTTTGTAAAGAAGAGATAAAATTGCGGGGACTCCTTTGAGCATTTCTAGCATGACCGGTTACGCCGTCGCCACCAGCGAAGGCACCGCCGGCACCCTTACCATCGAGATCAAGAGCGTCAACTCGCGCTTCCTTGATTTGCAGTTTCGCATCAACGACGAACTGCGCGCCCTCGAACCCGATCTCCGCGCAGCGATTATGGCGGCCATCACGCGCGGCAAGGTTGAGGCGCGTCTGAGCTTCGGGCGAAAAGTTGCCGGCGGCTCACAGGTGCTCAACGCCGCGCTGCTGGCCGACCTGGCCCGCTTGCAGGCCGAGGTCACGCGCCATTTCGACTCGGCGCCGGTGATGACCGTTGCCGAATTATTACGCTGGCCCGGCGTGATCGAGGAAGCGCAGATTGGCCAGGATTCGCTGCAGGCCGATGTCGCCGCGCTCACCGCCACCACCGTTGCCGCGTTTGTCGAGAGCCGCCGGCGCGAAGGCGCCGCGCTCGAAGCGATGCTGGTCGCGCGCATCGACGCGATGGATGTGATTGTCAAACGGATCACGCCGCTCATCCCGCAAGTGATCGCGCAGTTCCAGCAAAAGGCCGTCGAGCGCATGCAGGACGCGCTCGGCCTGGCCGGGCATGGCAATCCGACCACGCTCACGCGCCAGGAAGCGTTCGAGCGGATTCGCCAGGAAGTGACGCTGTACGGCATCCGCATCGACGTCTCCGAAGAATTGTCGCGCTTGACCGCGCACCTGCTCGAGACCCGCCACATCCTCAAAAAAGGCGGCCAGGTCGGCAAGCGGCTCGACTTCATGATGCAGGAATTGAACCGCGAAGCGAACACGCTCGGCGCCAAGGCCTCGGTCAAGGAACTTGCGGACGCGTCGATGGAACTCAAGCTGCTCATCGAACAGATGCGCGAACAGGTGCAGAACCTCGAATAACAGCGGCGGCGTCGCGGGCGTTGCTCGACGCGGATGCGCGCGGCGGCGCCGGCTATTTCTCGATGTCGTAGCGGCGCGGAAGGTGGAGCCGGACTGGCTTTGGCCTCGGTGCCATGGGTTCCCGCCTGCGCGGGAACGACGGGGAAGTGGCTTGAACGACGGCACAGTGGCTTGAACGACGGGACAGTTTTCCAAGTCTGGCAATGCCCGCAGCGACGTCCCCGCGCCCCCGATTCACCCGAAAGGAAAAACATGCAAACCACTACTGGATTCTCAGGCAGCCTGTTCATCGTTGCCGCCCCTTCGGGCGCCGGCAAGTCGACCCTGGTCAACGCCCTGCTGGCCCAGGAACCGGGCATCAAGCTGTCGATCTCGACCACCACGCGCGCGCCGCGTCCGGGCGAGCAGGATGGCCGCGAATACCACTTCACCAACGCCGAGGACTTCGTCGCGCGCGCCGACCGCGGCGAGTTTCTCGAATGGGCCGAGGTGCACGGCAATTACTACGGCACCTCGCGTTTGATGGTCGAAAAGGAAATGAAAACCGGTACCGACATCCTGCTCGAAATCGATTGGCAGGGCGCCCGCCAGGTGAAGAAGCAGTTTCCGGACGCCGCCGGCATCTTCATCTTGCCGCCCTCGATCGAGGCGCTGTCGGAGCGTCTGCACAAGCGCGGCCAGGACGGTCCCGAGGTGATTATGCGACGCGTGCTGGCCGCCGGCGGCGAGATCGCTCACGCCCCCGAGTTCGAATATGCTATCATCAATGAAGAGTTTAACGTCGCCTTGTCGGAGATGAGCGCGATTGTCAGAGCGACACGAGCCCGGTTTGCCCAGCAAGCTGCGCGCAACGCCTCGCTTTTTGCCCAGTTGGGTATCCACGCGCAGCAGTCGTAGTCAATCGAACCGTCAGTCGAATATTGTCGTCATTCGATCCGTAGTCAGTCGAACGATCAGTCGAACTTCCGGCCTCGCGCGTCGCCCAAGGCACACACCCGTCACTATTTGGAGTTTCATATGGCCCGCATCACCATCGAAGATTGTCTCAAGACCATCCCTAACCGCTTCCAGCTGACCCTCGCCGCGACCTATCGCGCGCGCCAGCTGCTGCAGGGCCACACCCCGAAAGTCGACGCCAAGGACAAGCCAACCGTGGTGGCACTGCGCGAGATCGCCGCCGGCAAGGTCGGCATCGAAATGCTCAAGAAGGTCCCGATGTAATTGCAGCACGCCGTGCCTGTGCCGTGTCGAGCCGCCCTTCTGGTATCCTTGCTTCAACCTGCGGCTGATTGACCATGCGTATGAACCTGACCTCTCCGGATTCGACACACTCAGGCACGCCCATGACCCGCGCCGCGCGGCTGGCCGCCAAGGCCGCCGAGCTTGAACCGGCGCCGGCCCCGCCCGGCGTCGCTTCGGTCAGCGCGCTGACCGCCAAGCTGGCCGAGTACCTGTCCCCGTCCGAACTCAAAAAAGTCAAGGAAGCTTACCGCTTCTCCGACGAGATGCACCTGGGCCAGGTGCGCAAGTCGGGCGAACCCTATATCTCCCATCCGATCGCGGTCGCCGAAATCTGCGCCGACTGGAAGCTCGACGTCCAGGCCATCATGGCCGCCCTGCTGCACGACGTCATGGAAGACCAGGACGTCAAGAAGGACGAGCTGATCGAGCGCTTCGGCGCGCCGGTCGCGACCCTGGTCGACGGTCTCTCCAAGCTCGAAAAAATCGAATTCCAGAGCCTGATCGAGGCGCAGGCAGAGAACTTCCGCAAGATGCTGCTGGCGATGGCGTCGGACGTGCGCGTCATCCTCATCAAGCTGGCCGACCGCCTGCACAATATGCGCACGCTCGAGCACATGACGCCGGCCAAGAAGCGCCGCATCGCCGCCGAGACCATGGAAGTGTACGTGCCGATCGCGCACCGCCTGGGCCTGAACAATATCTACCGCGAGCTGCAGGACCTGTCGTTCTCGCACCTGTACCCGATGCGCTACCGCACGCTCGCCAAGGCGGTCAAGGCGGCGCGCGGCAACCGCCGCGAAGTGGTCAAGAAGATTCTCGAATCGGTCAAGGGCACGCTGGCTGGGGCCGACCTCGAGGCAGAAGTCTACGGCCGCGAAAAAACCCTGTACGGCATCTACAAGAAAATGCGCGCCAAGCACCTGTCGTTCTCGCAGGTGCTCGACGTCTACGGCTTCCGCGTGGTGGTCGACAGCTTCGCCAACTGTTACGTGGCGCTCGGCACCCTGCACGGCCTGTACAAGCCGATGCCGGGCAAGTTCAAGGATTACATCGCGATCCGCAAACTGAATGGCTACCAGTCGCTGCACACGACCCTGATCGGCCCCTACGGCACCCCGGTCGAATTCCAGATCCGCACCCAAGAGATGCACCGCACCGCCGAATCGGGCGTGGCGGCGCACTGGCTGTATAAAAACGGCGAGTCGAACCTGTCGGACCTGCAGCAGCGCACCCACGCCTGGCTGCAGTCGCTGCTCGACATCCAGCAGCAGACCGGCGACTCGGCCGAGTTCCTCGAACACGTCAAGGTCGACCTGTTCCCCGATTCGGTCTACGTGTTCACGCCCAAGTCCAAGATCATCGCGCTGCCGCGCGGCGCCACCGCGCTCGACTTCGCCTACACCATCCACACCGGCATTGGCGACCACACGGTGGGCGTCAAGATCAATCACGAGCCGGCGCCGCTGCGCACTGAACTTC
>JBDSTZ010000181.1:0-8298 GCA_039927975.1 Massilia sp.
TGTTGTAGGGCGTCACCAGGATCAGCCGGGCCGCCGGGCGCTCGCTGGCCAGCCGCACGGCGACGCCAGTGCCCAGGCTGCGGCCCATCACCGTGATCTCCGCGTGCTCGGCATGCACCTTGTCGAACAACACCTTCGCGTCGGCGTGCAAGGCCCGCTCGGACGGCGCGCCGATGCTGCCGCCGTAGCCGCGGTAATGCATCAGGTAAATCGCGACATCCGGCAAGGCCGCCGAGAAGGCGGCCAGGTTGGCCGAGACATCCTCCGCGTTGCCGCCAAAATAGATCAGCGCCTTCGGTCCGGCACGCGGCCGCACCGAGACCGCCAGGGTCGCGCCCTGCACCGGCAGGCGCAGCACGCTGGCGGCGTCGCCATGACGCCGCTCGACCGGGAAGTAGATCAGCGCGCGCTGGAAGACGAAGAGCGCCAGGCACACGCCGGCGTACAGCACCAAGGCAATGGTCACAGTCACGCTGAGCAGGCGCATTGGCGGCGGGTTCCCGATGATGTGTCGCCGGCGGCGACGAGGCCCCAGTGTAATCGAGCGCGCCGCCGCCTGCCCGCGCGCCGTCTAAGCCGGCGGGCAACATTGTGCCGATTCATGCGGTTTCGGGGCATTCCATAAGGTATGATTACCAACTAAGAAATGCTCAGCAATTAACATTGCCGCCGCCTGCGGGCGTTGCGGCGTCCATACAAGGAATCCACGCCATGCCGTCTCGCGTCACCCAGCGCTCCCTGCGCGCCTCCGTCATCCTGACCACCCTGCTGCTCGGGGCCGGACTGAGCGGGTGCGAGCGCACCCAGACCGGCGAATCGCTGATGGCCGAGGCGCAAGCCTATGAAGCCAAGGGCGACAACAAGGCCGCCCTGATCCAGTTGAAAAACGCCGCCGCCAAGTTTCCCGATGACGCCGCCGTGCGCTACAAACTGGCCTTGCTGTACAACCAGACCGGCGATTACGACTCGGCCGAAAAGGAAGTGCGCAAGGCGCTCAGCCTCGGCTACGACTATGCCGCCGCCGCCCCCGAACTGGCCAAGGCCCTGCTCAACCAGGGCAAGCCCAAGCGCGCGCTCGACGACACCGAGGCGATGCTGGGCGGCGCCGGCGCGGCCCTGCTGGCCGTCCGCGGCGACGCGTATTTCGACCTGACCGAGATCGACAAGGCCAAGGCGTCCTACCAGCAGGCGCTGGCGGCCGACGCCACCTTCCCGGGCGGCCTGATCGGCATGGCCAAGGTGGCCTACCGTGGCAATGACACGGCCACCGCCAATCAACTGATGGAACGCGCGGTCGGCGCCAATCCGAAGGTGGCGGCGGTCTGGTTCTACCAGGGCTCGCTGCTGGCCGCGCAAGGCAAGCGCGAGGCGGCGCTGGCCGCCTACAACAAGGCGATCGCGCTGCAGCCGGACCATCTGCACGCGCTCATCGAGCGCGCCCACATGGAAATCGAAGCCGCCAAGTTCGAGCCGGCCAAGGCCGACATCGACGCGGCCAAGAAGGTCGCGCCCGGGTCGATCACGGTGATGTACAGCCAGGCCCTGCTCGACTTCAAGCAGCGCAAATACGCGGAAGCGAAGGAATCGCTGCTCAAGGTCTTGCGGGTGGCGCCGGAGCATATGCCGTCGGTGCTGCTGGCCGGCGCGGTGGAACTCAATCTCGGCGAACTCGAGCAGGCCGGCAAGCATGTCAAGACCGTCCTCGAGAAGTTTCCGAACGACGACTATGCGCGCAAATTGCTGGCCGAGATAGAACTGCGCAACGCCCAGCCGGCCGGCGCCGCCACCGCGCTGGCGCCCCTGCTCAAGGACGGCAGCACCGACCGCCAGGCGCTGGCGCTGGCCGGACATTCCTCGCTTGCCGGCAACGATTACGACAAGGCCAGCGGCTACTTCAACCAGGCCAGCGCGCTCGATCCGAAGAGTCCCGAGCTGCACACCTCGCTCGGCCTGGCGCTGCTCGGCAAGGGCGACACCGCCAAGGGCATCAGCGAACTGGAGGCGGCGGTCGCGCTCAATCCCGCCTCGGCCGCCAGCGGCATGGCCCTGATCCAGTCGGAAATGGGCTTGAAGCACTACGACAAGGCGCTCGCCGCCGCCCAGGCGCTCGACCAGCGCCTGCCGAAGAACAGCGAACTGCTCAACACCATCGGCGCCATCTACCTGGCCAAGAAGGATCTGCCGAACGCCCGCGGCTACTTCGAGAAATCGGCCGCGCTCAAGGCCGACAATTTGCCGCCGGTGCTGAACCTGGCGCAGATCGAGATGCGGGCGCGCAAGCCGGAGGCCGCCGCCAAGCTGGTGCAAGGCTTCATCGACCACAATCCGAAGAGCGCGCCGGCGATGCAGGCGATGGCCGAAATCGCCTTCGCCGGTGGCCATCCCGATCAGGCCGCCGCGTGGCTGGAAAAAGGCATGGCCGCCGATCCCGGTTCGCCGGGCGCCGCCCTGCAACTGGGCAATATGTATCTGGCGACGGCGCAGGCGCCCAAGGGCTTGGTGCTGGCCCGCAAGCTGCAGGCCAACCATCCGGCCAACGCGGACGTGCTCGACCTGCTCGGCCGCGCCCAGGTGGAAAACAAGGACATGGACGGCGCGCTGGAAACGTACAGCAAGCTGGTCGGCATGCTGCCGAAGTCGGCGCCGGCCCATGTGCGGCTGGCGCGGGTTCACATGGCGCTCAAGAACGAGGCTGGCGCCGCCGCCGACCTCCAGCGCGCCGTCGCGCTGCAGCCCGACTACATTCCGGCGCGCGTGGCGCAGGCCGAGATGGCGATCGCCAAGGGCCGCAGCGCCGACGCGCTGGCCATCATCCGCCAGGTCCAGAAACTGGACCCGAAACTGCCGGCCCCGTATGTGTTCGAGGGCGACATCCAGATCCAGGCCAGGCATCCGGAACTGGCCTTGCCGGCCTACGACAAGGCGCTCGCGCTCACGCCCAACCCGGGCTTGATGGTGCGCGTGCTGAACGCCATGAAGTCGCTCGGCAAGACCAAGGAGGCCGACGCCCGGCTGCAGCAATGGCGCCACGACTATCCGAACGACCTGGTGCTGGCGACCTACGCCGCCAACGAGCTGATCGAAGCGAAGCAGTACAAGCCGGCCGCCGAACTGATGCGCGGCATTCTCAAGAAGGCGCCGGGCAGCGTGATGCTGCTCAACAACCTGGCCTGGGTCTATCAGCAGGACAAGGATCCGCGCGCGCTGGAAACGGCCGAGGCGGCCTACAAGCTCAATCCCGAGAATCCGAATTCGGCCGACACGCTCGGCTGGCTGCTGGTCGAGCAAGGCGGCACCGCGCGCGCCCTGCCGCTGCTGCAAAAGGCGGTCGCCCAGGCGCCCGCCCGGACCGGCTACCGCTACCACCTGGCGGTGGCGCTGAGCAAGTCGGGCGACAAGGCCGGCGCCCGCAAGGAAATCGAGAAGCTGCTGGCGGAAAACAAGAGCTTCCCCCAGCAGGACGACGCCAAAACCTTGCTCAAGACGCTGTGACCATGGCCAGCGCATTCGACTACGACACCGCGTTTTCACGCAATATCGGCTGGGTCACGCCCGAGGAACAGCAACAGTTGCGCCACAAGCGGGTGGCGATCGCCGGCGGCGGCGGGGTCGGCGGGGTCCACCTGCTGACGCTGGCGCGGCTGGGGGTGGCCAAGTTCCATATCGCCGACTTCGACACCTTCGACGTGGCCAACTTCAACCGCCAGGTCGGCGCCAACATGGCCACGCTGGGCGCGCCCAAGGCGGCCACCCTGGCCGAGATGGCGCGCCAGATCAATCCCGAGATCGAGATTGAAATCTATCCGGAAGGCATCAATCCCGGTAATCTGGACGCCTTTTTCACCGGCGTCGACCTGTACGTCGACGCGCTCGACTTTTTCGCCTTCGCGATCCGCCAGCAAACCTTCGCCAAGTGCGCCGAACTGGGCATTCCCGCGACCACCGTGGCGCCGCTCGGGATGGGCGCCGCCCTGCTCAATTTCATGCCGGGCAAGATGACGTTCGAGGAATACTTCCAGTGGGGCGACCTGCCCGAGCTGGACAAGGCGGTGCGCTTCGTGGTCGGGCTGGCCCCGGCCGGGCTGCACCGGCGCTACCTGATGGTGCCGTCGGCGGTCAGTTTTTCGCAGCGCCGCGGGCCGTCGACCATCATGGCGTGCCAGCTGTGCGCGGGGGTGGCCGGGGCCGAGGCGCTCAAAATCCTGCTCGGCCGCGGCGAGGTCCGCGCGGCGCCCTACGGCATGCAGTTCGACGCCTACCGCAACCGCATGGCGCTGACCTGGCGTCCGTTCGGCAATCGCAATCCGCTGCACCGGCTGGCGATCGCCATTGGCAAGCGGCAACTAAGTGGACAGGCGGTGCAGGCATGAAAGCGGCAAGCGTGATCGAACAAATCCTCGAACTGGCGCGCTGGGCGCCCAGCGGCGACAACACCCAGGTCTGGCAATTCGAGATCCTCGGCCCGGACTTGCTGGTGGTGCACGGCCACGACACGCGCGAACACTGTGTCTACGACATTGGCGGCCATCCGAGCCAGGTGTCGCATGGGGCGCTGCTGGAGACCATCGCCATTGCCGCCAGCGAACACGGCTTGCGCGCCGAGACGACGCGCCGCGCCGGCAGCGCCGACACGCATCCTGAATACGAGGTCAGGCTGGTGGCCGACCCGGCGATCGTCGCCAGTCCGCTGGTCAAGGTCATCACCACCCGCAGCGTGCAGCGCCGGCCGATGAGCGCGCGGGCGCTCACGGCCGATGAGAAGGCCCAGCTCGAAGCGGCCGCCGGGCCCGCATACCGCGTGCAGTGGATCGAAGGCTTCGGACCCAAATTCCAGGCTGCGCGGCTGATGTTCGCGAACGCCAAACTGCGCCTGACAATGCCGGAGGCCTACGAGACCCATCGCCGCGTGATCGAATGGAATACCAGCCACAGCACCGACCGCATCCCCGACCAGGCGCTCGGGGTCGACCCCGGCACCCTCAAATTGATGAAGTGGGCGATGGTCAGTTGGGATCGGCTGGCGACGATGAACAAACTGATGGGCACCTGGGCGCCGCGGCTGCAGATGGACCTGGTGCCGGGCCTGGCCTGCGCCGCCCATTTCGTACTCAAGAGCAACACCGCGCCGCAGACCATCGACGACTATGTCGAGGCCGGCCGCGCGGTCCAGCGCGTCTGGCTGACCGCCACCCTGCTCGGCCTGCAGCTGCAGCCGGAAATGACGCCCTTGATCTTCGCCGCCTATGTTGCCAAGCAACAGCGCTTTTCCCGCATCGACCACTTACAGGACGACGCCAAGGCGTTGCAGGGCAAGCTGGCGAGCGTGCTCGGCGATGGGCCCGGCCACCCGGTATTCATGGCCCGGCTCGGCGAAGGCGCGGCGGCGCGCGCCCGCTCGACCCGCAAACCACTGGCGGCGCTGATGAAATAGGCCGCGCGGCGGATGCTCCTGTTTCGCCCGGTTTGCCTGTTTCGCCCGGTTTGCCTGTTTCGCCCGAGTTGCCGGTTTCACCCGATTTGCCGGTTTCACCCGATTCGCCGGTTTCACCCGATTCGCCTGTTTCGCCCTATTCGCCTGAGGCACGCGATTTGCCGGCTCCACCACCGGCGCGATTTGGCGGTTCCACGGCCCGCGCGATTTGGCGGTTCCACGGCCCGCGCGACGGGCGTGATTCACGTCACTGTCCTGCTGGCCGCACCAGCCGAATCAGCCGATTAGGCCGCATAGTCTGATCGGGCGCTGAATTCGTAAAGACCGTTGGGCCCGTTGGCCCGATTCGACTTCCCCGTATTGTTGAGCTGTCGGTTTTTCTTACAGTTAAAGAAACCTTTATTTCAATTTATGATTGCCCGCCCGATGGATCGCAAAAAAATCTTGTTCTTCGCCGAAGCCGTCACCCTGGCCCACGTGGCGCGCGCGCTGGCCCTCGCCGCGACGCTCGACCCGGCCCGCTTCGACATCCATTTCGCCTGCGCCGACGGCTTTGAATTTTGCTTCAAAGGTAGCGATTACACGCGTTGGCGGGTCCACAGCATTCCCGGCAAGCAATTTCTCGACGCCTTGGCCGCTGGCAAGCCGGTCTATGACGAGGCCACCCTGAGCGGCTATGTCGAGGCCGACCGCCGCCTGCTCGAGCAATTGCGCCCCGACATCGTCATTGGCGACTTCCGCCTCTCGCTCTCGGTCAGCGCGCGGCTCGCCGGGGTGCCGTACGTGGCGCTCACCAACGCCTATTGGAGTCCGCACGTGGAGGCCGGCTACACGGTGCCGAACATTCCGCTCACCAAGTTCCTGCCGATCGCCCTGGCCGATCCGCTGTTTCGCATGGTGCGCCCGCTGGCCTTCGCGGCGCATTCGGTGCCGCTGAACCGGGTGCGGCGCAAATACGGTCTGCCGTCGCTCGGCCTGGACCTGCGCCGGGTCTACACCGATGCCGACCACACCGCCTACATGGATTTGCCGGGCATGTTCGCCGCCAAGGCGCTGCCGGCCAACCATTCCTGGCTCGGGCCGGTGCTGTGGTCGCCGCCGATCGCGCCGCCCGACTGGTGGGATCGGTTGCCGGCCGGCCGCCCCATCGTGTATGTGACGCTGGGTAGCTCCGGCCAGGGCCAATTGTTGCCGCAAGTGCTGGCCGCGCTCGCCACCCTGCCGATCACCCTGCTCGCGGCGACGGCCGGCAACGTGGCGCTCGGCGCCCAGCCGGACAATGTGTATGGCGCCGACTTCCTGCCCGGCGAGGCGGCAGCGGCCCGCGCGGCCCTGGTGATCTGCAATGGCGGCAGCCCGACCAGCCAGCAAGCCTTGGCGGCCGGGGTGCCGGTGCTGGGGATCGCCGGCAATCTCGACCAGTTCTTGAATATGCACGGGGTGACCGGCGCCGGCGCCGGCACGCTGCTGCGCGCGGACCGGCTGCGCCCGGCGCACTTACGCGCCACCGTCGAGGCGATGCTGGGCGACGCGGCACTGCGCCGCAACGCCGCCGGCGTATCGGCCCAATTCGCCAAAGCGAACGCTGGCGAGCGCCTGCTTGCGCTGATTGAATCGATGACCGCCGCGCGTGTGTAAAGGCTGCGGCCGGCCAGGTGTCGAGATTTCTTACAGTCGTCGCTGGCGCTACCAGGGAAAATCGCGAATATTCAACTAAGTCCTTGATTTCCAAGGCAGTACGAAAGGCTGGCACGGCGATTGCTATAGGAAGGACAAGCCCTCTGGCAGCGGCCGAAAATCGAAACCTGATTTGTCCACATGAGCCAGCTTCTTACACACTAATTGGAGTCATAATGAAAACACTGCGTAAATTATCTTCCCTGGCACTGGCGCTGAGCCTGGCCCTCGTCGGCGGTATCGCCCACGCTGAACTGGACACCCCGTTCAACGTGAAAGACGGCGCGGGCACCACCATCGTCGCCGGCGCAATCGGCCTGGACTGGAACTCGCAAGGTAGCGGCGTCGCTATCGGCGTAGGTCCTTTCGGCAGCGTGCTGGTCCCAGGCACCCAGTTCGATTTCCTGTATCAGGCTAACCTGGTCAGCATCAGCGGCGGCCTCGCCGGCTCCAAGTACGGCCAACTCGACGACCAATCGAACGGTACGGCCGAAGCCGGCCGCGGTTTCGAATTCACGATCGTGTCGAGAATGCGCGAAACCGTGATCGCTTCGGCACCATTCGGCACCGGCGCCGTGGCCCAGTTCGGCCTGGTCGATTCGCCGACCAACAAAGTGGCGATCTACTACGACACCGCGATGAACGCCAACACCGCCAACGGTACCGGTTTCGACGACGGCACCCTGGTTGCGCTGCTGACCATCACCCCGAACGGCACCAGCTCGTCGTTCTTCGGCGACGCTGCCAACGGCGGCCAAGGTTCGGCCAAGATCCACGCCGGCGTGACCCAGGTCGGCGTTGACTTCGTCAACCCGGCCTACCTGCAAGGTCTGACCGACCTGATCATCGGCATGGGCTTCGAGTCGACCCTGAACTACCCAGCCAACACCGCTTCGACCACCGCTTTCCACGCCAGCAGCGTGGCCGTCGGCACCGACCTGTTCTCGACCTACAATGTCGCCGCAAACGACATCCTGTTCAAGGTTGACGGCAGCAACAGCTTCGCCCGCGTGCCAGAACCAGGCAGCATGCTGCTGATGGGCGTTGGTATGCTCGGTCTGGTTGGCGCAGCCCGCCGCCGCAGCGCCAAGAAGGCTTAATGTTCGCAGGTCCGCCATCACGGCGGACGCGCAGTAAGACTCCTTAGTGAAAAAACCCCGCGATGCAGATCGCGGGGTTTTTTTATGGGC
>JBDSTZ010000182.1:0-2908 GCA_039927975.1 Massilia sp.
GTGCTGACGCTGGCGGCGGTCGGCTTTCTGCTGCCGCTGGTCGCCTGGCTGCTGGCCACCGCCAGCGGTTGGGCCGATCCGGTGTTCCTGCCGACGCCCTTGCACGTGCTAGAGCGCGCGCGCACCTGGCTGGTCGAGGACGATCTGCTGTCCGACGTCCTCATCAGCGTGCTGCGGGTGTTCGGCGGCTTCGCCCTGTCGGTCGCCATCGCGGTGCCGGTCGGCGTGATGATGGGCGCCTACGCCCCGATCCGCGCGCTGCTCGAACCGCTCACCGACTTCAGCCGCTACCTGCCGGCGGTCGCCTTCATTCCGCTCATCCTCCTGTGGGTCGGCATCGAGGAAAGCGCCAAGGTCACGGTGATTTTCGTCGGCACTTTCTTCCAGATGGTGCTCTTGATCGCCGCCGACATCGCCCGCGTGCCGAGCGCCTCCATCGAGGCCGCCAAGACCATGGGCGCGACCGATGGCGAAGTCGTCCAGCACGTGCTCATCCCCGCCGCCAAGCCGGCCATGCTCGACACCCTGCGTTCGATGATGGGCCTGTCCTGGACTTACCTGGTGGTGGCCGAACTGGTGGCCGCCAGCTCGGGCCTGGGCTTTTCGATTCTCAAGGCGCAGCGCTTTCTGCAGACCGACAAGATTTTCGCCGGCATTTTCCTCATCGGTCTGGTGGGGCTGGCGACCGACCAGGCCTTCCGCTGGTTGCACCGGCGCGCCTTTCCATGGTTTCACCTGCGGAGCTAATTGATGACCATTAAAATCAGCATCCGCGAACTGAACAAGTTTTACGGCAGCGGCGAACGGCGCACCCACGCGCTGCAAGACGTCGATCTCGACATCGCCGCCGGCGAGTTCGTCACCTTGGTCGGCGCTTCCGGCTGCGGCAAGTCGACCCTGCTGCGCACCATCGGCGGCCTGGAAGAATACGCCGACGGCGACATCCATTGCAATGGCCGCATGGTCGACGGCGCCGGTCCCGACCGCGCGATGGTGTTCCAGAGCTACAGCCTGTATCCCTGGCTGACAGTGAAGGAGAACATCAAGTTCTGCCGCCGCCTCAAGCATCACCGCGCCGACACTACCTCGGCCGACGTCGAATTCGCCTCCGGCCGGGCCGACGCCTTGATCGCGCTGATGGGCCTGTCGCACGTGGTCAACGCCTATCCGGCCGAACTGTCGGGCGGCATGCAGCAGCGCGTGGCGATCGCCCGCGCGCTGATGGTCAAGCCCGACGTGCTGCTCATGGACGAGCCCTTCGGCGCGCTCGACGCCCAGACCCGCGAAGTGATGCACGACCTGATCCGCCACGTCTACCTGCTCGAAAAAACCACCGTGGTGTTCGTCACCCACGACGTCGAGGAAGCGATCTACCTCGGCCAGCGCGTGGTGGTGATGGCGCCGCGTCCGGGCCGTATCGATTCGATCATGACCGTGCCGTTCGGCGCCGAGCGCCACCAGGACTTGAAACTGTCGGCCGAATTCACCGACCTCAAACGCCAGATCCTCGGCCGCATCCGCGCCACGTCCGGCATGCAGACCGACTTCGACCAACTCGAAAAACTCACCCGCACCGCTGCCAGTGCGCACACAACCACGGGAGACACCGTATGAACACCATGACCACGCCCGTCGAGGCGAACCTCGTCAACGTGCGCGAACTCGCGCCCGACCTCGACGGCAAACCAGTCCTCTGGACCGAACTGATGCCCGGCGGCGGCCACTGGTCGTACCGCGTGCGGCGCGGCACCAGCCTGCGCTTCATCGACCTCGAAGGCGGCGCCAACCTGGCAGCCCTGCTGTACCGCGCCGACGAACGGCTGGAGCGCCTGAGCATCCAGGACACCCTCAAGGCCCAGCACACCGGCCACCTGACCGCCGGCAACGTGCTGTATTCGGACATGGGCCACATCCTGGCCTCGATCGCCGCCGACACGCTCGGCTGGCACGACCCGTTCTGCGGCCTGTCGACCGCCGCCTCGATCCACGCGAAGTACGGCGACAAGCGCTACCAGGAACACCGCAACGCCATGCACCGCAACGGCAAGGACAGCATGCTCATCGAGCTGGGCAAATGGGGCCTGGGCCTGCGCGACCTGATCCCGAACGTCAACCTGTTCTCCAAGGTGATGGTCGACGCCGACGGCATGTTCGAGTTCGTGCCCGGCCACTCGCGCAAGCACGATTACGTCGAGCTGCGCTTCGAGATGGACACCCTGGTCGCGCTGTCGAGCGCGCCCCATCCTCTCGACCCCTCGCCTGAATACGCGCCGAAGAAGATCGCGATCATCTGCTGGGAGTCCGGCACCGCCGGCGCCGACGACCACTGCCGCCTGTCCTGCCCCGAGAACGGCCGCGGCTACACCAACACCGAACTCGTCTATCGCTAGGAGACCAGCATGACCACGATCTTTGAAAGCCCGCTCGACACCGCCTCCGCCGTGCTCGACCACTACCAGCCGGCCGGCGAGCCTTGGCTGCACACCGTCAAGCGCGGCCAGGTGCTGCGCATCATCGACCTCGAAGGCAACCAGGCCGTCGACACGATTTTCTACAACGCCGACAACACCGCCGAGAGCTACAGCGTGACCGACACCTTGCAACAGCAGGGCGGCATCTACCTCGGCACCGGCAGCGTGCTGATGTCCAACCTCGGCAACCCGATGTTGACCATCGTCGCCGACACCTGCGGCCGCCACGACACCCTGGGCGGCGCCTGCGCGGCCGAGAGCAACGTCGTGCGCTACTCGCCGCAAAAGAAATTCATGCACAGCTGCCGCGACAACTACCTGATCGCCCTGTCCACCGCCGACAACGGCATGGGCAAGCGCGACCTTGTGCCGAACGTGAATTTCTTCATGAACGTGCCGGTCACGCCCGAAGGCGGCCTGAGCTTCGAGGATGGCTC
>JBDSTZ010000183.1:0-12038 GCA_039927975.1 Massilia sp.
AACCTATAGCACTGCAATTCACAGGTGATATGGATTCCCGCCTGCGCGGGAATGACGAAATTAACATCATCAGTATTTAATCTGGCCACTTTTCTGGAACCCGACATGACCGTCTACGACAAACTCAAAGAACTCAACATCACGCTGGCGCCGCCGGCCGCGCCGGTGGCTGCCTACGTCATGTACGTACAGAGCGGCAACCAGGTCTTCATCTCCGGCCACATCGCCAAGCACGCTGACGGCAGCGTCAACGTGGGTCAACTGGGCAAGAACCTGACGACCGAACAAGGCGCGCAGGCAGCCCGTTCGATCGCCATCGACCTGATCGGCACCTTGCAGGCAGCCTGCGGCGGCGACCTCACCCGCGTCAAGCGCATTGTCAAGCTGGTCAGCCTGGTCAATTCGACGCCGGACTATACCGACCACCACCTGGTCACCAACGGTGCCTCGGAATTGCTCGGCGAAGTATTCGGCGACGCCGGCAAGCACGCCCGCTCGGCCTTCGGCGTGGCGCAGATCCCGCGCGGCGCCTGCGTGGAAATTGAAATGATCGCAGAAGTGGCCTGATCGGCACTCGGCGTACCGGCAACAAACAAACTATAAACAAGATACAAAACGGCACGCCTTCCCGGTGCGCCGACAACAGATAAAAACAGCGCGCCTACCCGCTGCGCCGACGATGCGCGGCTTACCCAGCCTGCCTTTATAATAGCCGAGTGTATGTAGCCGAAAGGCTTGCGGCCCCTTCCCTCAGTGAGACCAGCATGAAAATTGAAAATCCGAACCCGCTGAACTGGCACTTTGCCGACCGCGCTGCCCAGATGCAGAGCTCCTTCATCCGCGAAATCCTGAAAGTGACGCAGCGTCCGGACATCATTTCGTTTGCTGGCGGCCTGCCCTCGCCGCTCACCTTCCCGGTCGACGAGATGAAGGCGGCTTTCGACAAGGTGCTGACCGACAACGGCCGCGTGGCCCTGCAATACGGCCCGACCGACGGTTACCCGCCGCTGCGCGAATGGATCGCCAATTCGCTCTCGACCGAGGACAGCAAGATCACCACCGAGCAAGTGCTGATGGTCTCCGGCTCGCAGCAAGCCCTCGATCTGCTGGGCAAGGTGCTGGTCGACGAAGGCAGCCGCGTGCTGGTCGAAACCCCAAGCTACCTCGGCGCGCTGCAAGCGTTCTCGGTCTACCGTCCCGAATTCGTCTCGGTCGACACCGACGAGCATGGCCTGGTGCCGAGCTCGGTCGATCCGGTCGCCGAAGGCGCCCGCCTGCTGTATTCGCTGCCGAATTTCCAGAACCCGACCGGCCGCAGCCTGTCGATCGAGCGCCGTCTCGAACTGGTGGAAACCTGCGCCCGCCACAACCTGCCGCTGATCGAGGACGATCCGTATGGCGCGCTCAGCTACAAGGGCCAGCCGTATCCGAAGATGCTCAATATGAATCCGGACGGCGTCGTCTACATGGGTTCGTTCTCCAAGGTGCTCACGCCGGGCATCCGCCTCGGCTACGTGGTGGCGCCGCTGCCGCTGGTGCGCCGGCTCGAACTGGCCAAGCAGGCGGCCGACCTGCACACCGCCACGCTGACCCAGATGGTGGTGCACGAGGTGATCAAGGACGGCTTCCTCGACCGCCACATTCCGACCATCCGCACCCTGTACGCCAACCAGTGCCAGGTGATGCTCGACGCGATGGCCGAATGCTTCCCGGAAGGCGTCAGCTGGACCCGCCCCGAAGGCGGCATGTTCATCTGGGTGACCCTGCCGAAAAACATGGACGCCATGAAGCTGCTCGACCAGGCGATCGCCGCCAAGGTGGCCTTCGTGCCGGGCGCGCCGTTCTACGCCAACGACGGCGCGGCCAACACCTTCCGCCTATCCTTCGTGACGGTGCCGCCTGAGCGGATCCGCGAGGGCGTCGGCATTCTCGGCAAGTTGATTGCCGCGCAGATGTAATTATGTACGTGCGGGCATTGTTTAATTCCCGCGCGCATCGATTCACCCGGGTCGCCAGTGCCTTGCGATTGCTTATCGGCGTTATAATGGCGCAAGCAAAAATCGCAACTTATTTAACCTTGGTACCGCCGTGAATCCACATCTAGAAAAACTTCACCCCTACCCGTTCGAAAAGCTGCGCCAACTGTTCCTGGGCATTACCCCGAATCCCGAGTTTGCCCCGATCAGCCTGGGCATCGGCGAACCCAAGCACCCGACTCCCCAGTTCATCCAGAAAGCCCTGATGCACAGCGTGCAGGGCCTGGCCAACTACCCGACCACCGTCGGCAGCGACCCGCTGCGCCAGGCGATTGCCGCCTGGCTCGAACGGCGCTACGGCATTCCGGCGCTCGACCCGGCCACCCAGGTGCTGCCGGTGAACGGTTCGCGCGAGGCGCTGTTCGGCATCGCCCATTGCGTGGTCAACCCGTCGGGCGACCCTGCGAAGCCAGCCCTGGTGATGTCGCCCAACCCCTTCTATCAGATCTACGAGGGCGCCGCCTATTTGGCCGGGGCCGAGCCTTACTTCGTCAATTCCGAGCCGGCGCGCAATTTCGCCTGCGATTACGGCAGCGTGCCGGCCGACATCTGGCCGCGCGTCCAGTTGCTGTATCTGTGCTCGCCCGGCAACCCGACCGGCGCCACCCTCGCGCTGGAAGACTGGAAGCAGCTGTTCGCCCTGGCCGACCAGTACGGTTTCGTGATCGCCGCCGACGAGTGCTATTCCGAGATCTACCACGGCAGCGCCGCGCCGCTGGGCGCGCTGGAAGCGGCCCACCAGCTCGGCCGCAGCGAAGGCGCCCGGCCGTACGCCAACCTGATCGTGTTCTCCAGCCTGTCGAAGCGCTCTAACGTGCCCGGCATGCGCAGCGGTTTTGTCGCCGGCGACCCGGCCATCCTGAAGAAATTCCTGCTGTACCGCACCTATTGCGGGGGCGCCATGTCGCCGCCGGTGCAGGCGGCCTCGATCGCGGCCTGGAACGATGAGGAGCACGTCCAGGAAAACCGCGCCAAGTACCGCGAGAAATTCGCCCTGGTCACCCCGCTGCTCAAGCAGGTGATGGACGTTGAATTGCCCGACGCCGGTTTCTACCTGTGGGCCGACGTGCGCCGCAGCGGCCTGTCGGACACCGAATTCGCGCGGCGCCTGTATGCCGAATATAATGTAACCGTTCTGCCCGGCAGCTACCTGGCCCGCGAGGCGCACGGCATCAACCCCGGCACCAACCGCATCCGGATGGCGCTGGTGGCCGAAGTCGACGAAGGGCTCGAAGCAGCCCAGCGCATCGTGCAATTTTGCAAAGCACTCAAAGCATCCTGAAACGTTACCTAAGAAGACATCATGACCCAACAACTCCAGAGCATCATCGACACGGCATGGGAACAACGCGCCGAGATCAACCCGGCCAACGGCAGCGCCGAACTGCGTGAAGCGGTCGGCCACGTCATCGCCGGACTCGACGACGGCAGCCTGCGCGTGGCGCAAAAGACCGGCGCCGACTGGGTTGTCAATCAGTGGATCAAGAAGGCCGTGCTGCTGTCGTTCCGCCTCGAGAACAACAGCGTGATGCCGTCCGACGGCACCATGCAGTTCTACGACAAGGTGCCGACCAAGTTCGCCAACTACACGGCCGACGATTTCGCCCGCGGCGGCTTCCGCGTGGTGCCGCCGGCGGTCGCCCGCCGCGGCAGCTTCATCGCCAGGAACGTGGTCTTGATGCCATCGTATGTCAACATCGGCGCCTACGTCGACGAAGGCGCGATGGTCGACACCTGGGCCACGGTCGGCTCGTGCGCGCAGATCGGCAAGAACGTCCACCTGTCGGGCGGCGTGGGGATCGGCGGCGTGCTTGAGCCAATGCAGGCCAATCCGACCATCATCGAAGACAATTGCTTCATCGGCGCGCGCTCCGAAATCGTCGAAGGCGTTATTGTCGAGGAAAACTCGGTCATCTCGATGGGCGTGTATATCGGCCAGTCGACCAAGATTTATGACCGCGCCACCGGCGAAGTGACGTACGGCCGCGTGCCGGCCGGCTCCGTGGTGGTGTCGGGCAACCTGCCCTCGGCCGACGGCAGCTACAGCCTGTACTGCGCGGTGATCGTCAAGCGGGTCGACGCCCAGACGCGTTCGAAGACCGGTATCAACGAATTGCTGCGCGGTATTTAAGGCCGTCTGAGCGGCCCAGCAACAAAGTAAACAGGAGACTCAAAAATGACGATGGACCGCTTGTTCCAGCTGATGAAAGAAAAGAACGCGTCGGACATGTTCTTCGCGGTGAATTCACCAGTTCAAATCAAGATCAACGGTAATCTGATTCCGATCAACCAGCAAAAACTGGAACCGGAAAACATTATTTCGCTCCTGTCCGAAGTCGCCACGCCGCCGCAGATGGAAGAACTGTTGCGTGAAAACGAGCTCAACATGGGTAT
Source organism: Massilia sp. (assembly GCA_039927975.1). GTDB lineage: Bacteria > Pseudomonadota > Gammaproteobacteria > Burkholderiales > Burkholderiaceae_D > JBDSTZ01. The sequence continues at coordinate 4,431 of JBDSTZ010000183.1, forward strand.
CTCGGTGCCCAACCTGGGCCGTTTCCGCCTGTCGGCCTTCCGACAGCGGGGCAGCATTTCGGCGGTATTCCGTTTCGTGCCGGGCAATATCCCGGTGCTGGCCGACCTGGGCCTGCCGCCCATCCTGGCCGACCTGATCATGGAAAAGCGTGGCCTGATGCTGCTGGTCGGCGCCACCGGTTCGGGCAAGTCGACCACCATCGCCTCGATGCTGGACCATCGCAACGAACTGCGCGCGGGCCACATTCTGACCCTGGAAGATCCGATCGAGTACCTGTTCAAGAACAAGAAATCGATCGTCAACCAGCGCGAGATCGGCAGCGACGCCAAGGACTTCTACACCGCGCTGCGCAATTCGATGCGCCAGGCGCCGGACTGCATCCTGATCGGCGAAATCCGCGACAAGGAAACCATGGCGGCCGCGCTGGCGTATGCGCAGTCAGGCCACCTGGTGCTGGCGACACTGCACGCCAACAACAGCTACAACGCACTCAACCGCATCATCAGTTTCTATCCGATTGAAAATCGCGGGGCCCTGCTCAACGACTTGTCGTCGGCGGTGCGGGCGATCGTCTCGCAGCGCCTGGTGCGCGCGGCCGCCGGCGGACCGCGTCACGCGGCCGTCGAGGTGATGGTCAACACGCGCTACATCGCCGACCTGATTGAAAAAGGCGAGATCAACCAGATCAAGGAAGCGATGGAGAAGAGCCTGTCGCCGGGGTCGCAATCGTTCGAGACGGCGCTGCTGAACCTGGTGCAGACGGGCGCCATCACGCAGGAGGAAGCGCTGGCGAACGCCGATTCGGCCAGCAATCTGCTGTGGCTGCTGAACAATGGACCGGACAAGGGCGGCCCGGCGGAAGACGAGCCGATGCCGACGATCAAGCCGGATGATGACGCGCCGTCGTTCACGGAATTCGTGCTCAATACCTGAACGACAAGCGAGGCGGCATCACCCCGTCATTGCGGGCAAGCGCGCCAGCGGCACCCCGTCATTCCCGGCAAGCGCGCCAGCGGCACCCCGCCATTCCCGACAAGCGCCAGCAGCACCTCGTCATTCCCGACAAGTGCCAGCAGCACCTCGTCATTCCCGCGCAGGCGGGGATCCAATTCCTGCGAGTAGTCGCGCACATTGGATTCCCGCCTTCGCGGGAATGACGTTTTGAGGGCTTGTGTCGAAGACCGCCTCATCTCGCCTCACATCGCCCCGCCTCACCCCACTCCGCCCATCCCAGCCGCAACGCACCTCGCCCCGCCCGGCCTCACCACTTGTCATTACAATATATGCGGCTCCCGGCAAGCCTTCTGATATTATCCTTGGGGAAACTTATCAAATGAGCTCCTATGCGCCGCCTTCTGAAGCCCAGCCTGCTGTTGCCCTTATTGTCCTTGTGCCTGCCTTTGACCGGCGCGCACGCCGCCCTCGGCGCGGCGCCGAGTAATGTCGGCGCGGCGACGCCCCCTTCCCAGGCGCGCGTACTCGCCGCCAGCGGCCGTGGCAGCACCTTCACCGTGCGCGCCTCGACGCTCGACTCCGGCACCGCCGTGCGCGAGTACGTCAACAGCGACGGCATCGTGTTCGCGGTCAGCTGGAGCGGGCCGCTGATGCCCGACCTGCGCACCCTGCTCGGCGCCCATTTCACGACCTTCGCGAGCGAATCGGCCAAGCGACCCCGGGCCGGCCACAGCGCTGTCAGCATCCAGCGGCCCGAGCTGGTGGTCGTCTCCGGCGGCCACATGCGCGCCTTCAAAGGTTACGCCTACACGACGGCCGGCCTGCCGGAAGGCTTCACGGCGGCGGACATCCAATGAGCGGCCGCGTCCATTCCTGGCAGAGCCTTCCGCGCGCCGCGCGCGCCGTGGCGCTGGCCCTCGCCAGTCTGGTCCTGGCGTCCTGCGGCGGCGGCGGAGGCGGCGGCACCCCGACCACCCCTGTCGCGCCCCCGGCGCCGACAGTGAACGTCACGCTCGCCGCCAGCGCCAACGCCGGCGTCAGCGGCGACGACATCACCCTGACCTGGAGCACGAGCAATTTCACGGGCGCCAGCTGCGACGCCTCCGGCGCCTGGAGCGGCCAACAGACCGCCAGCGGCAGCAAGACGCTCGCCCTGCCGGCCCAGGGCACCGCCACCTACACCCTCAGCTGCGGCAGCGCCACCGGCAGTGTCAACGTCGCCGTCGCCGCGCCACGCCTGCCCAATGTGATCCCGGTCCACGTCGACGGCGGGCTGATCAACACGGGGGCGATCGTCAACGCGCCCTTCGTCAGCGTCACGCTGTGCCGGCCCGGCACCACGATCTGCCAGACGATCAACAATGTGCTGGTCGACACCGGATCGAGCGGCCTGCGGCTGAGCGCGGCGCTGCTGCCCGAGCTGGCGCTGCCGGCGGTCAAGACCTCGGCCGGGGCCGAGATCGGCGCCTGCGGCCATTTCGCCAGCGGCTACACCTGGGGCGCGCTGGTCCAGGCAGACATCAAGCTCGGCGGCGAAACCGCGTCCGCCCAGTCGGTCCAGCTCACCACCGTCAGCCCGGCCGCGGCGGCGACGCCGACCGGCTGTTCGAGCATCGGCGCCGATATCGGCAGCGTGGCCTCGATGGGGTCGAACGGCATCCTCGGGGTCGGCGGCTTCCAGCACGATTGCGACTTCACCTGCGTCGTCCTGGCCAGCAACGGCGTCTACTACGGCTGCGTCGCCAGCGGCTGCACCGGCACCAAGCTCGCGCTGGCCCAGCAGGTCAGCAACCCGGTCAGCGCCTTCGCCAAGAACAATAACGGCGTCATCCTGGCCTTGCCCGACGTGCCCGCCGGCGGCGTCAGCACGCTGGCCGGCACCCTCACCTTCGGCATCGGCACCGACGTCAACAACGCGATCGCGGGCGAGAAGATTTTCGGCACCAACAGCAGCGGCGACTTCACCACCACTTACAAGGGGGCGACGCTGTCCGCGAGCTTCATCGACAGCGGCGCGAACGGGCTGTTCTTCAAAGATCCCCAGCTCACGCCATGCACCCGGAGCAGCGGATTCTATTGCCCCCTGACGCGCACGGCGCTCAGCGCCACCATCCTCGGCGCCGGCGGCACCAGCACCAGCCAGATCAGCTTCACGCTCGAAAACGCCGACACCCTGGGGCCCGGCATCAGGGTCGCCACTCTCGGCGCCGACCCGGGCGGCGCGCTCAGCGGCGCCACCACTTTCGCCTGGGGCCTGCCCTTCTTTTTCGGCCGCAAGGTGTTCGTGGGGATCGAGACCGCGACCGCCAATCCGTACTGGGCCTTCTGAGCGCGCGCCAGGACGGCTGACCGGATCGCCCCCCGCCTTGTGCTATGCTGGAGCATCCGGGGCGCCCGCGCGCCTGTTCTTCACTCCCGATCATCCACCAGGCCGGCTTCGCGCCGTCGGCGGCACTTCCGCCATCGTTGCGCACCGGCCCACTGACCATGCACCTACTTTACGGCATTCCCAACTGCGACACGGTCAAGAAAGCGCGCGACTGGCTCGCCGACCACGACCAGCCGGTCCAGTTCCACGATTTCAAGAAACAAGGGCTCGACGCCGCCACCGTGGCCGCCTGGCTCGACCAGCTCGACTGGGAAGTGCTGGTCAACCGCAAGGGAACCACCTGGCGCAAGCTGAGCGAGGAACGCCGCGCCGCCGTGCAAGACAGGGCCAGCGCGCTTGCCCTCATGCTCGACACCCCATCGGTCGTCAAGCGCCCGGTGCTGGCGCGCGAGGGCCGCTTCTCGGTCGGCTTTTCCGACGCCCAGTACCGCCAGCTGTTCGGCCTCGCCTGAGGGCCGCGATGAGCGATTCCCGCACCCTGACGCTGAGTGAATCGCTGATCGCGCAAGCCTCGGTCACCCCGGCCGACGGCGGCTGCCAGCAGCGCCTGATCGCGCTGCTTTCCCCGCTCGGCTTCGCCTGCGAAACCATCGTCTCGAACGGCGTCACCAACCTGTGGGCGCGGCGCGGCAGCACGGCGCCGCTGTTCGTCTTCGCCGGCCACACCGACGTGGTGCCGGCCGGCCCGCTGGCCGAATGGTATTCGGCGCCCTTCACGCCCACCCGCCGCGACGGCAAGCTGTATGGGCGCGGCGCGGCCGACATGAAGACCTCGATCGCGGCGATGGTCGTCGCCTGCGAGGAGTTCGTCGCCGCCCATCCCGGCCATCGCGGCTCGATCGCCTTCCTGATCACCAGCGACGAGGAAGGCGTGGCCACCGACGGCACGGTGGAAGTGTGCCGCCGGCTGGAGGCGCGCGGCGAAGCGCTCGACTTCTGCCTGGTCGGCGAGCCCACCTCCGGCGCCACGCTCGGCGACACCATCAAGAACGGCCGCCGCGGTTCGCTCTCGGGCCACCTGGTGGTCAAGGGCGTGCAAGGCCACATCGCCTACCCCGACCTGGCGCGCAACCCGATCCACGAGGCGGCTCCGGCGCTGGCCGAACTGGCGGCCGAGCCGTGGGACCAGGGTAACGAGTACTACTTGCCGACCTCGTGGCAAGTATCGAACCTGCACGCCGGCACCGGCGCGACCAATGTGATTCCGGGCCAGCTGACGGTCGACTTCAACTTCCGCTTTTCGACCGCCAGCACGGCCGAGGGACTGCGCGCGCGGGTCCACGCGATTCTCGACCGCCACGGCCTGCAGTACGATCTGCGCTGGACCCTGAACGGCCTGCCCTTCCTCACGCCGCGCGGCGAATTATCGGACGCGGTGGCCGAGGCGATCCGCGCCGAAACCGGTGTCGAGACGAGCTTGTCGACCACCGGCGGGACCTCGGACGGGCGTTTCATCGCTCGACTATGCCCGCAAGTGATAGAATTCGGGCCTCCGAACGCCAGTATCCACAAGATCGACGAGCATATCGAGTTGCACTTTATCGATCCGCTCAAGAATATCTATCGCCGCACCTTGGAAAATCTGCTGGCGTAAGCACCACCACGCCCAACCGAGAACGATGGCCATGACCACATCTTCCTTCACCACCCCGCGCGACCTGCTGCGCTATGCCGTAACGCGTTTCAACGCCGCCAAGCTGTTCTTCGGCCACGGCAGCGTCGAAGCCTTCGACGAAGCGGCCTACCTGATCCTGCACACGCTCAAGCTCCCGCTCGACAAGCTCGACCCTTTCCTCGACGCCAAGCTGCTGAACGAGGAAGTGCTGCAGGTGCTGGCCGTGATCGAACGCCGCGCCGTCGAGCGCGTGCCGGCCGCCTACATCACCAACGAAGCCTGGCTCGGCACCTACAATTTCTATGTCGACGAGCGGGTCATCGTGCCGCGCTCCTTCATCGCAGAGCTGATTCCCCAGCAGTTCAGCCCCTGGATCGCCGATCCCGACGCGGTCGAGCAGGTGCTCGAACTGTGCACGGGGTCGGGCTGCCTGGCGATCATGATGGCCGACGCCTTCCCCAACAGCGTGGTCGACGCGGTCGACATCTCGCCCGACGCGCTGGCCGTGGCCGAGCGTAATGTGCGCGACTACAAGCTCGAAGGCCGGGTCAATACGATTGCCTCGGACCTGTACGAGAACGTGCCGTTCAAAAAATACGACCTGATCGTCACCAATCCGCCGTACGTGAATTCGGCCTCGATGGCGGCGCTGCCGCAGGAATACCTGCGCGAGCCGCAGATCGCGCTCGACGGCGGCGCCGACGGCATGGACCTGGTGCGCAAGATCGTCGACAGCGCCGCCGACTACCTGACGGCCGACGGCATCCTGATGGTCGAAATCGGCAATGAGCGCGAGTACGCCGAAGCGGCGTTCGGCCATCTCGGCCTGACCTGGCTGACCACCAGCGCCGGCGACGACATGGTGTTCATGCTGCGCGCCGACCAGCTGACCAAACACGCCAAGCATTGAATCAAGCACGAATTCAAGCACGAATTTAAGCACAACGAATTTAAGCACAACCTTACGCACCAACCCGGCCCGGCCATGCGCCGCGCCCGCACTCTGTAGAAAAGAAAAAGCATGATACGTTTCCTCTCCGTTAGCCTGATGCGGGGCATCAAGCCGCTGTTGGAGAGCGTCGACCTGACGCTCAACCCCGGCGACAAGATCGGCCTGATCGGCGCCAACGGCGCCGGCAAATCGAGCCTGTTTGCCATGCTGCGCGGCGAGCTGCACCCGGACCAGGGCGAGATCGACTTCCCGGCCAAATGGCGCATGGCCTACGTGGCGCAGGAAACGCCGGCGCTCGACCGCTGCGCGCTCGATTACGCGATCGACGGCGACGTCACGCTGCGCAAGCTTGAAGCCGAACTCGCGCGCCTGGAAGCGGAGCCGGAGAGCAGCGAGAACGGTATCGCGATCGGCAATATCTACAGCGCGCTGGCCGACGCCGACGCCTACACCGTGCAGTCGCGCGGCGAACAGCTGCTGCTGGGCCTGGGCTTCTCGCTCGACCAGATGCAGCAGCCGGTGGCCAGCTTCTCGGGCGGCTGGCGGATGCGCCTGAACCTGGCGCAGGCGCTGATGTGCCCTTCCGAACTGCTGCTGCTTGACGAACCGACCAACCACCTGGATCTGGACGCGATCATCTGGCTGGAGGACTGGCTCAAACGCTACCCGGGCACGCTGATCATCATCTCCCACGATCGCGACTTCCTCGACGAGATCGTCAACGTGGTGGTGCACATCGACGAGCGCAAACTGAAACGCTACTCGGGCAACTACTCAGGCTTCGAGCGCCAGCGCGCGGCGCAGATGGTGCTGGCCGCCGGCGCCCTCGCCAAGCAGATGCGCCAGCGCGCGCACCTCGAATCGTTCGTCAACCGCTTCAAGGCGCAGGCCTCGAAGGCGCGCCAGGCCCAGAGCCGCATGAAGGCGCTCGAAAAGATGGAGGAGCTGGCGCCGCTGCGCGCGGCGGCCGAATTCTCGTTCGAGTTCCGCGAGCCGCTGGCCGCGCCCAATCCGCTGCTGGCGATGGAAGACGTCAACGCCGGCTACGCGATCCTCGACGAGCATGGCGACAAGGTCGGCGCCAAGACGATCGTCTCGAACATCAAGTTCTCGCTGCAGATCGGCCAGCGCATTGGCCTGCTGGGTGTGAACGGCGCCGGCAAATCGACCCTGATCAAAACCATCGCCGGCGAGATTGAACCGCTGACCGGCACCGCCACCACCGGCAAGGGCCTGTCGATCGGTTACTTCGCCCAGCACCAGGTGGAGATGCTGCGCCACGACGAATCGCCGCTGTGGCACCTGGCGAAGATCGCGCCGACGGTGCGCGAGCAGGAACTGCGCAACTTCCTCGGCGGCTTCAACTTCCCCGGCACGATGGTGACCAGTCCGATCCGGCCGTTCTCGGGCGGCGAGAAGGCGCGCCTGGCGCTGGCCCTGATCGTGTGGCAGCGGCCAAATTTGCTGCTGCTCGATGAACCGACCAACCACCTGGACCTGGAAACGCGCGAGGCGCTGACGATGGCGCTGGCGCAGTTCGAGGGCACGCTGGTGGTGGTGTCGCATGATCGCCACTTGCTGCGCGCGACAACCGACCAGTTCATCATCGTCGCCGACGGCAAGCTGCAGCCTTTCGACGGCGACCTGGACGACTACAAGGACTGGCTGTTCCAGACCAAGCTTGGCAAGGGCACCAC
>JBDSTZ010000184.1:0-4414 GCA_039927975.1 Massilia sp.
GCTGGTCGAGCGCGGCCACCGTCAGGCCGTTGGTGGTGCCGATGCGCGGCGCGTGCATGACGCCATACTGGGATGGATCGGTCTGGACGAAGCCGTCGTAGTCGCCGATCACCGACACCAGCGGACCGTCGGTCACGCTGCGCAGGCCGAGCGGCACGGTTTCTTCGATGCCCGCCACATTGAAGCCCCAGGTGGTGGTCGGCGCGTCGATATTCGCGGTGCGGTAAATGCCGTTGCCCGAGGTGGCCAGCACGCTGCGCGTATCGAAAGGATCGAATTCAACCGAACCTGTCCAGTGGATGGAAGCGCCGTTGCTCCAGTCGACGCCTTTGGTGTCGAGCGCGAAGCCGCGCGCGGTGACGTCGGTCCAGCTGCGCCCGGCGTCCCTGGAGGTGAAGACATGGTCGCCATAGGCGCCGCCGTACTGCCACCACCAGGTGTTGATGGTCGACGTGACCAGATGGCGCGGATCGTTCGGGTCCATGCTGATGCCGCTGTAGGGCTGGTTGTTATTGTTCGGCGTGATGTTGGTCCAGGCGCCGCCGGCGGCGTCGTACTCCCACACCTGGCCCTTGTCCATCGGCTCGGCGGTCGTGCCGCTCGGACCTGCGCCGTTGGCGTAGGTGATGTACATCAGACCGTCGGGCGACATCACCGCGCGCAGCGGCATCAGGCCGGCCGGGCCGCCTTCGAGCGGAATAAAACTCTGGCCGGAATCGAGACTCATGTACAGGTTGGGGCCGACCGAGTCGATGCGCGAGACGCCGACGAAGACCCGCTCGGCCGGACCGTCGGACACGCTGGTCGGATCGAGCAGCACAAAGCTGATGCCGTTGTCGTTGGGCGTGGCATTCACATCGAGGCCGGCGAGGCGGCTCCAGGTGCTGCCGGAGTCGACACTCTTGAACAAGCCGTTGCGGCGGGTGCCGACATACAGCACGTTGGAGGCGCCCGGATCGACCTGCAGCTTTTCGCCGGCCTGGCGGCCCATGCCGTTGCCGTGGGCTTTGAACTGGGACGTCACGTCGATGGTGTCGAAATGCTTGCCATAGTCGGTCGAGCGCAGGATCGCGGTCTTGCCGCCGCTGAAATAGGAGGTGCCGGCCAACATATAGACATTGGCCGCGTTCTTCGGATCGATCGCCAGCGATTCAATGCCGAGCAGTCCGAGGTCCGCTTCCGACACCCAGTCGTTCAGGGCGACCCAGCGCCCCTGGCCGGCGTCCCAGCGATAGGCGCCGCCGACGTCGGTGCGGGCGAACATGACGTTGCGCTCGCTCTTGCTGGTGACCACGGCCGAAACGTAACCGCCGCCGCCCATCGCCACGCTGTCCCAACGGTAGTTTTCAGCCTGTGCCGCCGTCATCAGCAGCCCCGCCGCCAGCAATGCGCTCATCCGTTTCAATTTCATTTCCGCTCCGTTGTGTGTGTTGAGACGCCGCGCATCTTGTTGTGCCGGCTGTCGGTGGTGGTCCGCATGCTTGCTTGCCGCCGCCTCCCTGCCATGCGTTGCGACAGGGTGCGGAAAATCAGGCCCGGCCACGGCTGTGGTCAGGCTTTGATGCTGGTGGACGATGCGCTGAGCGCGCGCGCGACCGCTGTCACGGCCGGGCCGGCCACAGCGCAGCCGGGCCGTGGTTCGTTGCGCGGTCAAGCGCGCTGCGAAGAACGCGATCAAGAGCGCAGCGAAGAGCGCGCAGCGTGGTTAACTGTGCGGCGTTCGTCGCGCGGATGCGCTGTCGGTCGAAGAATGGGGATGGGCAGCGCAGGCAGGCGCCTGGCTTTGATTTCCTGGCCGGCTGGCCAGACTTTGGGGAAATATAGTCATTGCGCGTCTCACTGTTTTTTCTTATTGATGCCGGTCGATAGATGACTGCCGGTCTCTGTTCGCTCGAAATGAAATCGATTTCATTTCAGCCTTGATATTGCGGCTTCCTCAGGCGGAGGGCAATTATAAATTTCAACACACGGGCTTACGATATTGCCTTGATGCCAAAGAAATGTTTCTGCAACATCTATCCTCCCTTTCAGTGATCGCCATGCGGGCCGGATGCTTTTGGTGGCAGCCGTGGCGCCGGATTTGTTCTCGTCGCACAGCATGTTGCAATAATATTCTATTTTTGGGTTATCGATAACACGTGCAAGCAAACTGGGCTACTATCGGCTTCGCATCACGATTAGCACACCAGCTCGCTGAGTGTTGAACCGTTCAGCGAAGCGGAACCACAGACAACCGTCGCCTCAATGGCATGGAGACACCTGATGACGAAATCGCACCTGCAAGACGCAGCACACCAGCCCGTCCAAGAAGCAGCATCCCGCAGCACGTTCAGCACACTCAGCACGATCGGCACCATCGCCTCACCCAGCTTCGCGGCCGATCCCGGCGGCGCCAGCGCCGACCTGTCGCGCCGCAGCTTCCTCTACAGCCTGAGCGCGCTCGCGCTCACCGCCTGTGGTGGCGGCATGCTCGACGCGCCGTCGGCATCGACGGCAACCGCAGCCACCAGGGCGCCCAGCCTGCTGGCCACCACCGCCACCGCCTTCGTCCACCCGGGCCTGCTGCACACCCAGGCCGACTTCACCCGCATGGCGTTAAAGTTCAACACCGAGCCGTGGAAATCGAGCTGGAATCTCTTGATCGCCAACTCGCACGCCCAGCTCGGCTACACGCCCTCCCCTCAGGCAGTCGTCTATCGCGGCGACGATGGCGTGCATGCAGAAAACTACACCAAGCTGTTCAACGATGTCGCCGCCGCCTACGCCTGCGCGCTGCGCTGGAAGGTCGGTGGCGACACCGCCTACGCGGACAAGGCGGTACAGATCATGAACGGCTGGTCGGCGGTGTTGACCGGCATCGGCGGCAGCAGCGACGCGGCGCTTGCGGCCGGCATCTACGGCTACGAGTTCGCCAACGCCGGCGAGATCATGCGCGGCTACAGCGGCTGGCTGGCCGCCGACTTCACCCGTTTCCAGCAGATGATGCGCAATGTGTTCTATCCGACGAACCACGACTTCCTGGTGCGCCATAACGACACCGAGATCACCCACTACTGGGCCAACTGGGACTTGTGCAATATGGCGTCGGTCATGGCGATCGGCGTGCTGTGCGACGACCGCACCCTGTTCGACGAAGCCGTCGCCTACTTCAAGGGCAACGCCGGCAACGGCGCCGTGGCGCAGGCGGTCTATTACGTCCATCCCGGCTACCTTGGGCAGTGGCAAGAGACCGGCCGCGACCAGGGCCACAACACGCTCGGCATCGCGCTGATGGGCGCAATCTGCGAAATGGCCTGGAACCAGGGCGTCGACCTGTACGGCTACGACAACAACCGCTTCCTGATGGGCGCAGAATATGTCGCCAAGGCCAACCTGATCGAGTCCGGCACCAGCTACTACACGGTGCCTTACGTCACCTACACGAATGTCGACAAGGTCAACCAGACCGTGCTCTCGACAGTCGGCCAGGGCACCGTGCGGCCTTGCTGGGCGCTGGTGTACAACCATTACGTCAACCGCAAGGGGCTGGCGGCGCCCTACTCGCGCAAGTTCGCCCTGCTGGTGCAGCCCGAAGGCGGCGGCGGCAACTACGGCCCGAACAGCGGCGGCTTCGACCAGCTCGGCTACGGCACCCTCACCTGCGGGCGCGATCCGATCGCCGTCGGCGCCGTCCCGAGCGGCCTGACGACCTATGTCGAGGGCGGGCCGGTGGTGCTGTCGTGGTGGGGCAGCGCCTACGCCACCAGCTACAAGGTCAAGCGCGCGACCGTCTCGGGCGGGCCCTACACCACGGTCGCCAGCGGCATCACCGACCTGCTCACCTATACCGACAACCCGGCCGACGGCACCTACTATTATGTCGTCACGGCCGTCACCTCGGCGGGCGAATCGGCGGTATCGAACCAAGCGCGCGCGATCAAGGGCGTGCAGCTGCACACCTGGCTCACCTTCGACCAGACCTCGGGCACGGTGGCGCTCGACGCCAGCGGCCAGGGCCGCAACGCCACGCTGGCGGGCGGCGCCAGCTGGAGCACCGGCATCAAGGCCGGCGCCGTGGCGCTCGACGGCAGCAGCGGCTACGTCAGCCTGCCGGTCAATAACATGACCGACTTCGGCGACTTCAGCATCGCCACCTGGGTCTATTGGAACGCGGCGCGCACCTGGGACCGGGTGTTCGACTTCGGCGCCGGCACCAGCCACTACATGATGATGACGGCGCGCGGCGCCAACGGCCTGCTGCAATTCTGTATCACGGTCGATGGGCGCGACGGCGAGCTGGCGGTCAACAGCAACGCCGCGCTGCCGAGGAACGCCTGGACCCACGTGGCGATCACCTTGTCGGGCAAGGTCGCCACGCTGTATGTGAACGGCGCGGCGGTGGGCAGCAACACCAACATGTTCCTCGCGCCGTTCC
>JBDSTZ010000185.1:0-13134 GCA_039927975.1 Massilia sp.
CGGTGGCGCGCACGGTGATGCTGTGGCTGGTGTTGGCTTCGTAGTTCAGCAGCGTGCCGTCGGCGACGGTGAGCGCGCCGGCGGACGATACCGCGAGGCGGCCGCCGGCACTGGCGGTCAGGGTGTAAGTGACCGGGCCGCTGATATCGGTCGCGGTGACGGTACCGACGGCGCTGCCGTTCGAGGAATTTTCAGCGATCGTCAAGGCGCCGGTGGCGGCGGACGGACCGGCGTTGTCCAACATGTAGGTGTGGTTGTCGGTGCCGCTCGGGGTCGGGGCCGTCAAGGCATTGCCGGCGGTGTCGGCGATGTCCTGTCCGCCGGCGAAGGCCAGCGTGACGTTGCCGTTGTAGCCGGCCAGGTCGCCGCCGGAAATGGTGACGTCGTAGGCATTGCCGCCCGCCGAGGCAACGCCGGTCACGCCGCCGGTGGTGCCGCCGACGGTGAAGTCGGCAGCGCTGACGTTGGCCACCGCTTCGCTGAATGTGACGCGGAAGGTCAGGCTGTCGGCGTTGGTCAGGATGCTTGATGGCGACTGGCGGTCGATCGAGACGACGGTCGGCGCAATGAGGTCGCTGGCGGCGAGGCTCAGCGCGACCGATCCGGTGGCGGTCAACGGGCCGCCGCTGCCCTGGGCGATTGTGCTGCCGTCGCTAAAGGCGTAGTCCAGCTGGAAGTCGCCAATATCGACGCTGTTGGTGTATTTGATCGATTGCAGGACCTGGCCGGCAATCGCTTCGGTGGCGTTGGCGTTGAAGGTGATTGCCAAGGTGCCGCCGCTGTTGGTCAGCGTGCCGACCGTGGCGGCGCCGACGACGACATTCGATCCGGAGAACAGTGCACTGCTGAAGGTGTCGTTGGCGCTGGCGCCGCCGTTGCGGACCAGCGTCAGCGAGGCGCCGTTGTAGCTGGCGGCGGCCAGTTCGATATCGCCGATGGTGGCGTCCGTATCGAGGAAAACCGCGGCGCTGCCGTGGGCGTAGTTGACCGTGCCTCCCAGGTTCGCGAAGGCGGGTGCGTCGTCAACCGCGGCGACGTTGACATTGACCGCGACGGCGGTCGGCGAGGCGAGCGCGCCGTCGTAAGCCTTGACGGTGAAGGCAGCCACGGAGGAACCATTGACGTTGGAGGCGGGTGTCCAGACCAGCGATTCGCCGGCCGAGACGAGCGTGCCGCCGGCGACGACGGCGGCGCCGTTCTTGGTCAGGGTGCCGCTGCTGACAGCCTCGATGCGGAACGAGAAGGTGGTGCCGGCGTCGACGTCGGTCTGGTTGCCGGCGGCGAGCAGGCTGGCGTAGCTGATGGTGTAAGGCGTGTCTTCGGTCGCGCCGGTCAGGTTTGTCACAGTGCTCAAAGCGGGCGCTTCGTTGACATTGGTGACGGCGACACTCATCACGGTGTCGGTGAAGTTGCCGAGCGAATCGGTGGCGCGCACGGTGATGCTGTGACTCGTGTTGGCTTCGTAGTTCAGCTGCGTGCCGTCGGCGACGGTGAGTGCGCCGGCGGACGATACCGCGAAGCGGCCGCCGGCATTGGCGTTCAGGGTGTAGGTGACCGGACCGCTGCTGTCGGTGGCGGCGACGGTGCCGACGGCGCTGCCGTTCGAGGAATTCTCGGCGATCGTCAAAGTGCCGGTGGCGGCGGACGGACCGGCATTGTCGAGCGTGTAGGTGTGGTTGTCGGTGCCGCTCGGGGTCACGGCGGTCAAGGTATTGCCGGCGATGTCGGCGATGTCCTGTCCGCCGGCGAAGGCCAGCGTGACATTGCCGTTGTAGCCGGCCAGGTCGCCGCCGGAGATGGTGACGTCGTAGGCGTTGCCGCCGGCCGAGGTGACGCCGGTCACGCCGCCGGTAGTGCCGCCGACGGTGAAGTCGGCGGCGCTGACGTTGGCCACCGCTTCGCTGAAGGTGACGCGGAAGGTCAGGCTGTCGGCGTTGGTCAGGATGTTTGCGGGCGACTGGCGGTCGATCGAGACGACGGTCGGCTTGGTCAGGTCGGCGCCCTGGTCGTTGTCGGCGGCGCCGACGGTCGGGGTGCCGGTGGTGTTACCGACCAGGAAAACGTTGGTGGAGCTGCCGTCGTCCTTGATGGTGCCGGTGCCGGTCGCGCCGCTGGCGTTGGCCACGCTGCCGGTGACGGCGCCGGTCGACAGGGTGAACGATTCCGGTCCTTCGTAGCTGGTGTCGTTGGTGATGGCGGTGCGCACCAGCACAGAGGTGGCGCCGGAGGCGATGGTCACCCCGCCGCTGGCCGAGACCCAGGACGATCCGTTGTAATACTCGAGTGCCGAACTGGACCCGGTGTCGGCGCCGACGGTGGCGGTGCCGCTGGCGAGCGTCGGAGTGAAGGACACCGCCGCTGGCGCGGGCTTGTCGAGACTGACGTTAAAGACCGCGTACGGTGACGCTTCGCTCACCGTGACGTTCGAGACCGACATGGTCGGGGTGCCGAAGTCGGTGGTGGTCACGGCATCAAGCGTGGTGACGGTGCCAAGGCCGAGCGAAGCCCAGGTGGCGCCGACCGCGATACTGCCGTCGGCGACACCGGCGATGTCGCCGTTGGCCGTTTGCGCGGTGGAGGTAAAAGCGTACATCACCATACTGGTTGATTTGGTGACGGCGGCGGCCGGGGCGAAACTCTTGAGCGCGTTGAGGGTGAAGCCGAAGGTCAGCCAGCTGTCGCCGGTGCCGCTGGCGTCGAGGTCATTGCCGGCGCCAAGGATCTGGCTGGCGGCGACATACGATTCGGCGGTGGTCAGGTCGAGCTGGATGGCGGTGTTGTTGGTCGAGTTCTGCCAGCCGGTGTTGCTTGGGCCAGTGCCGGCCTTGGACGAATCGCGGGTGTGGAAGGCCATTGACGTAGTGCCGTTGGCGGCGACTTTCGCTTCGATGAAAATGTCGGCGACCTTGTCGCCGCTGATGTCGAGCGCGAGATAGAAGCTGGTGCCCGACAGGTTGACGTCGCCGTAGCGGGCGCGGAAGTAGAACACCGGATTGACGGCGTCGGCGGTCTGGGTCGCCTGCAGCATGGCGTGGGTGGCGTCGCCGACGACGTCCTGGCCGGCGTTGGCCTGCTGGTCGTTGGACGGGTCGAAATTGGCGCCAACCATGACGTCGTGCCAGGTGGTCGATGGCGCCGCCAGCACGGCCAGGGTGCCGTCGTAGGACGCGGTGTCGGCGAGGGCGATGCCGGCCTCGATGGCGCCGGTCTGGCGTTCGAGGACCCAGTTGGCGCCCAGCGCGGCGGCGCCGGTGGTGTCGGTCGAGGCGGCGACGTCGGCGCCGGTGCCGGCCGCCAGGGCTTCGATGAAGCGCTGACCGCCCTCGCCTTCGGCGACGTCGCAGCCGAAGATCAGGATGTCGCCGTTGGCGGTCAAGGCGCCGCCCAGTTGCGCGAGCTCGGCGCCGAAATTGGCGATGTTGTCGTTGGTGAGGGTGGTCGCGGCGAGCGACAGCTTGCCGCTGCCGCCGTGCGAGATGATCTGGATCGAATCGAGCGGCGCGTATCCCTGCAGGGCCGCGAGCATCTGCTCGAAGCCGTCGCGGTTCTGTTCGAGCAGCACGACTTCGACGCCGGGCGCGGCGGCGGCGGCCAGCTTCTCCCAGTCGGGCACCGCCTTGTCGATGAACAGCACGGTGCGCGCGGCGGCGGCCGCTTCGCCCACCGCGGCCGGCATCACCGCGTCGAGCAAGGAGGCGTCGGCGGCGTCGGCATGCGGCGCATCGGCCGGCGGCGGCGCTTCGTGCGCCACATGCTCGACGCTGACCGCGAGCGCGGCATCGAACATGATGCGCGCTTCGAGCGCCAATGAAGCCGGTTTGCTGCGATTGAGTTGACGACGCGGTGAGGTGCTGGACATGGCGCTGCTCCTGTGGGGATTTTATTGTGCGGGTGGTGCGAGCAGGATCTTGCCGCTCATGCCAGCCATTAGTTCGCGATAACTGCCATCGATCGCCGCGACCACTTTGATCGACTGGCTGACGGGGTCGACCCGCGCGCCGATGCGCTGGATTTTGGCCGGATAGGCCTTGCCGGTTTCATCGATCCTGACCTGGAAGGCGGTGCCGGCCTTGAGCCAGGCGAGCCAGTGCGAGGGGATGATGAATTCGAGTTCAAGCACGCTGTCGTCAAGGATGTCGAGCAGCGGCTGGCCGGCCTGGACGAACTGCTGTTCGCGCACGCGCTGTTCGGCCACGCGGCCGGAGAACGGCGCGGCGATCTGGCATTTGCCCAGCGAGACATTCATGAGGGTGACCTCCGCACGCGCCTTGGCCGCTTCGGCCTCCGACACATCCAGTTCGACCTTGCCGATCGAGCGCAGTTCATCCAAACGGCGGTTGGCGTTGACGGTATGTTCGGCCGAGGTCAGGGCGGCTTTGGCCTTCTGGAGCTGGGCTTGCTGGAGCGAGCAATCGAGCTGGATCAGCAGCTGGCCGGCCTTGAAGCTGCCGCCTTCGATGACGCCGACGCGGCTGACGCGGGCGCCGACTTCGGCGGCCAGGGTGGTGTAGCGGCGCGGCGAAAGCTGGGCGCGGATGTCCTGTTTTTCGAGGGCTTGCTGGCCGGCGCGGGCAGGCGCGGGCGTCTTCGATGGCGCCGGGGCCTGGGCGGCGGCGGCGGCGGCGACGAACAGCGCCGCCAGCAGCAGTGAGTGAGTCGGGCGCATCGCTTAGCGTCCCGCGGCCGGTTGCTTCAGGCTGGCGTCCCAGTTGCGCATCGACTGGCCGACCTGCTCGGTGAGGACGTCGAGCGGGACGTCGGCGGTGACGCCGAGGACCGGTTCGAGGCCTACGCTGGCTTGCATCTTGCTGGCCGCCCCCTGCAGCTGGGCGAGCGACTGGTAGCGCCGCAGCATGCTGAGGATCGCGGTGGTGCTGTTGGCGACCTGCTCCAATTTGCTCTGGGTCTCGGCCGATTCCTTGTTCTTGATATGGTCGGCGATGCGCATGTCGACCTGCCAGATGGCGTCGGCGCGCAGGTACTGCTTGTAGGCGATCTGGTACTGCAGGCGTGACAGGTGGACCTGGGTCAGCACGGCCATCTGGGTGGCCACGCGGCGCTGGTCGGCCAGCTTGACGCCGGCGTCGGCCAGGCGCTTCTGGGCCGGCGCGGTGAGCAGATTAAGGAGGTTATAGGACAGGTGCAGGCCGGTGTCGTTCCACTGGTTGTTGATCATGAAGCGATCGGTGTCGTAGCGGACGTTGTAGTTGAACGAGAGGTTGGGGAACAGGCGCAGCATGGTGCGGCGGGTCTCTTCGACGGCGATGCGGGCGTTGTAGGCGTGCTCGCGCAGATCGGCGTTCTGGGTCACCGCCAGTTCCTCCATGCGCGCGACCGGCACGTCGAGCAGACTGGCGTCGACCTGCTCGCCGGGCTCGGCGACGCTGAAGTCCTGGCCGAGCGGGGCGTTGATCAGGAAGGCCAGTTCGACCTTGCCGGAGGCGAGTTCCTGCTCGATGCTCTCGAGCAGGCGCAGGTTTTCCAGCAATTGGCGCTGATAGCGCAGCGAGTCGAGCGGCGAGCGCAGGCGCTCTTCCTCGGCCTTGCGGGCGTCGGCCATCGCGCCCTCCGCCAGGACGATGGCGTTCTTGACGCTGTCGCGCAGTTTTTGCGCGCTGGCGGTACGCCAGAAGGCGGTGCGCACGTCCTGCACCAAGGTGTGCATGGCCTTGCGGCGGCGCTCGGCGGCGATCTGCACGCGGTCGGCCTGCTGCCTGGCGTTGCTGGCGGCGAGGCCATAGTCGAGGGCGTTCCAGCTCAGGCCCAGGTCGTAGGCCTGGTGGGTGCGCTCGGAGGAAATGAAGGGATGGGCGAGCGAAGGCTGGCCGTTGACCGAATCGACGCTGCGGGTGATCAGGTCTTCATTGCGCGAGAGGTAGCCGGCATTGGCGACCAGGCGCGGCAGCTTGTCGAAGTTGGCGACGTCGAGCTGGTTCATGGCCAGCGCCTCTTCCATCACGCGGGTGCGGCGGTCCAGGTTGTATTTGATCGCGCGGGCGATCGCCTGGTCCATGCTCAGCACGCCGGTGATCGGCGCCACGCCGGCTCGGGAGCTGGCGCGGTCGGCGCTGGTCAGGGCGGCCAGTTCGGCGACCGTCAAGGGCTGGACGGCGACGCTGCCGCAGGCGGAGAGCAGGAACATGGCGGCGGCGACGGCGGCGCCCATGCGCAACGATGGGGAGACTGATGGCATAGTGAGTTTTCAGGATCAGGGGAATCGGAAAGCCGGGCGGCGCGACAATAGCGGCACGAAGCTGTTCGGCGAAGCGGAAACGCGGGCGGAATTTGCGGAGGGCCAGTTGAGGCTGGCAAAACGATATCTCCGAAAAACAACAGGCGTTGGGCGTTACCGGTTCGTGAACGGGCCAACAGGCATGCTCGGGCGGTCGCAACCACTGCTGTTCACTCGGCGTTGTCTGGGCCAAGGAGGCGGGCTGTAAAGTGTGATCGATAGTATCTTGTCTTGGGGCAATTTACAATGCGCGGTATGTTAATTGTCAGAATGTTGCACAGCTAATGTTTCCAAAAGGAAATTAAAGGCAAACGGACGTAAAAAAACCGCCCTGGCTTGCACCCGGGCGGTTCGTGGCAGTGCTCAGCGCGTCAGATGGCGGCGCTTACTTGCTGCGGGTACCGACCACTTCGACCGTCACGCGGCGGTTTTGCGCGCGGCCGGCCTTGGTCTTGTTGTCGGCCACCGGTTGGGTTTCGCCCTTGCCTTCGGTGTAGACGCGCGACGCATCGACGCCTTTGGAGACGATGTAGGCTTTGACGGCCTGGGCGCGGCGCTCCGACAGCTTCTGGTTGTAGCGGGTGCTGCCGATCGCATCGGCGTGGCCCACGGTGACCATCACTTCGGTGTTCATGCCCTGCACTTTCGAGAGCAGGTCGTCAAGCGCCCGCTTGCCGGCCGGTTTGACGACTGCTTTGTCGAAGTCGAACAGGGTTTCGGCGGCGAACGAGACTTTTTCAGACACTGGCACCGGCGCAGGCGCTGGCGGCGGTGGCGGAGGTGGCGGCGGCGCGACGACGACCGGGGCTGCTACCGGCTCCGGTGGCGGCGGTGGCGGCGGGGTGTAGACCACCGGCGCGGCGACCGGGCGACCGAGCTTGTAGACCAGGCCGACCGAGAACAGGTCGACGTTGCTGCGGTAGCCGACGCCGTTGTAGATGCGATGGCGTTCCGCTTCGGCGCGCACGGCCAGCGCTTCGGACAGTTTGTATTCGAGGCCGACGCCGTACTTGGCGGTCCACTTGTGCTGTTCGCGCGAAGTCGGGTTGATCAGGGCGAAGGAGCGGTTGCCGTTGAAGCTGGCCTTGCCTTCACCGTAGACGCTGCCGACGCGGGCCAGAACGGCGAAGCGCTCCGACAGCGGCAGCGTGGCGATGGCGTCGAGGTTGACGCCGCGGTAGTTGAATTCACCGTTGAGCACGCCGCCACCGGTGGTGGTGGCGTTGAAGTTGGACTTGCCGAGGTCGAAGTAACCGGCTTCAACACCGAGGTATTGGTTGAATTGCTTGCCAACGTAGAGCTTGTAGCCGACGTCCTTGGTGTCCTTGTTAAAGGCGGTCAGGGTCGAACCGTTCAGGGTCATCAGGCGGCTGTGGCCGGACTGATCGATGTCGGAACGGGTCTGGCCGACATTGCCGCCGATGTACCAGGCGGTGTTGGCCCAGTCCGGATTGACGAAGTCGTCGGCAGCAAACGCTGCGTGGGCCGCCAACAGGGCGGCGGAAAGTACGGTCAGTTTGCCGAGCGTGTGTACTAGTTTCATGGTGGTGTTCTTCTTTCTTGTCAAGACTGCAGGGCTGGTTATTGTTCGCGCGGCGCGCCTAAGCCTGCGCGCCGTCAAACATTCCGGTGACGAAGCGCAGAAAGCGACCCGTCGTGCATACAACTATTGCCGGTCGGGACTTCCGATTCTGTTCGGTATCGAACATACGGATGAGTTTGCCAAAAATTTTTCAGAAAAAAGACGAATTAACAACAGAAATCGCGCACGGAAACGCGTGCGGCGTGCTGCGCAAGCGCAGAAAAACGCAAACACGCTGGCTGAAAAGCGCCCCGGGGGTGGGGCGCACGACGAAAAAAAGCTGCCACAAGGCGGCTTTCTCGGCGGGAAACCGGGCGCCGTGGATTATTTCACGGTGCGGGTACCGACCACCTCAACCGTCACGCGACGGTTTTTGGCGCGCCCCTCGGCGCTGGCATTGTCGGCCACCGGCTGGCTCTCGCCCTTGCCTTCGGTGTAGATCCGCGAAGCATCGACTCCGGTCGAGACCAGATAGGCCTTGACGGCGTCGGCGCGGCGCAGCGAGAGCTTCTGGTTGTAGGCGTCCGAGCCGCGCGAATCGGTATGGCCGACCGTGATCATCACTTCGGTGTCCATCCCTTTGAGCTTGGCCAGCAGGTCGTCCAGCGCGGCTTTGCCGGCCGGCTTGACGATCGCCTTGTCGAAGTCGAACAGCGCTTCGGCGGCGAAGGCGACTTTCTCGGAGACCGGGACCGGCGGCGGTGGTGGCGGCGGTGGCGGCGGCGTCACCACAGGCGGCGGCAGCGGCGCGGCCACGGGCGGCGGGTTATAGACCGGCGGCGCGGCGGCGGCCGGGCGGCCCAGCTTGTAGACCAGGCCGAGCGAGAACAGGTCGACGTCGCCGCGGTTGCCGACGGCGTCATGCAGGCGATGGCGCTCGGCCTCGAGGCGCACGGCCAGCGCCTCGGACAGCTTGTATTCGAGCCCGAGGCCCAGCTTCGGCCCCCACTTGCGCTCGCGCGGATCGGGGCCGGTCACGGCCAGCAGGCGGTTGCCGGTGAAGTGGGCGTTGGCCTGGGCAACCATCACCCCTGCCCTGCCAAGCAAGGCGAAGCGCGGCGTCAGCGGCAGCTGGCCGAGCAGGTCGAGGTTGAGGGCGCGAAAGCCGACTTCGCCGTTGAGGACGCCGCCGCCCGAGGTGGTGGCGGCGAAGCTCGACGTGCCGAGGTCGACATAGCCTGCTTCGAGCGCCAGGTAGCGATTGAGCTGGCGACCGACGAGCAGCTTGAAGCCGAGGTCTTTCTCGTCCTTGCCAAAGGACGACAGGGTGGCGCCGTTGGCGGTCAGCGCGCTGGTCAGGCGCGGCTGGTCGATGGTCGAGCGGGCCTGGCCGGCGCTGGCGCCGACATACCAGGCGCTGTTGGCCCAGTCCGGATTGACGAAGTCGTCGGCGGCGTGGGCCGCCTGGGCGGCCAGCATGGCGACGGCCAGGATGCTCAGGGCCTTGCGTGTGTGAGTCAGGTTCATGGTGAGGTTCGCTTTTCCGGAGTTATTTGGTGATCTTGTTGTTGGCGAGCGTCACGGCGGCAGCGGTGAGCACACGGCCGTTCTGCAAGTTGGCGTTGTCACCGAGCGTGATGGCGGCGGACTGGCCGAGCAAGGTGCCCTTGAAGACGCTGTTGGCGCCGAGCGTGGTGGGGCCGACCGGGACCCAGCTCAGGTTGTCGTAACTTGCGCCGTTGGTCAGCGCGACGATCGAGTTGGCGGTCGAGTTGAGGGTGCCGGCGGTGCGGAAGATGTAGACGCCGGTGCCGCTCAGGGTCAGGGTGCCGGTGATGTTGATGGCGCCGGTGGCGCAATACACGCCAGGGGTCAGCACCTGGCCGCCAAGGTCGACGGCGCCGGCGAAGTTGACGGTGCAGGCGCGGCCGTTGGCATCGATGATCGCCAGTTGCAGGTCGGCCAGCGCGTCGGTCAGGACAGCGCCCGACTTGTAGTTGTTGTAGCCGGCGGCCTGGGTCGGATCGACGGTTTGCGAAGGCGCGCCGATGTCGCCGGTGACCAGGGTGGTGCCGCCGGCGTTGTTGGTGATCGAGGTGCCGGCCAGTACGCCGAAGGTGGCGACGCTGCGCAGGTTGACCGGGTTGAGGGTGACGACCGGCGGGGCGGCGAGCACGTTCAAGGTGGCGGTGCCGGATTTGCCGGTCAGGCTGGCGGTGACGATGGTGGTGCCGACGGCGGCGCCGGTGGCCAGGCCGCTGGCCGGGACGATGGTGGCGACGGCGGGCACCGACGACGACCAGAGGGCGCTGTTGGTGATCACAGCGGTGCTGGCGTCGGTGTAGGTGGCGATGGCGACGAATTGCTGCTGGGCGCCGCTGACGATGTTGGCCGGGTTGGGCGTGACGGCGATGCTGGCGATGGTGGCGGCGGTGACGGTGGCGGTGGTGGTGCCGCTCTTGCCGCCGTAGGCGCCGGTGATGACGGCGCTGCCGGCGCTCACGCCGCTGACCAGGCCCTTGGCGGTGGAGGCGGCGACGCTTGATGCGGCCGAGCTGAAGACGGTGGCGGACGAGACGTCGCCGCTGGTGCCGTCAGAGAAGGTGGCGATCGCGGCCAGCTGGCGGCTGGCGCCCACTTGCAGGCTTGGCGCTTGCGGCGTGATGGCCAGCGATTGCACGGCCGGTGCGGTCACGGTCACGGTGGTGGTGGCGCTCTTGCCGCTGAAGGTGCCGGTCATGATGGCGGTGCCGGCGCTGACGCCGGTGACCAGGCCGCCGGTGGTGCTCGAGACGGTCGCGGCGGAGGCGGCGAAGCTGGTCGAGGCGGTGACGTCGCCGGCGCTGCCGTCGGCGTAGGTGGCGACCGCCGTCAGCTGGCGCGAGGTGCCGGCGACGAGGGTGGGCGCCTGCGGCGAGACGGCCAGCGACAGCACGGACGGATTGGCCACGGTGAGGGTGGCGGCGCCGTTCCTGCCGCCGAAACTGGCGCCGATGGCGGAGGTGCCGACGGCGACGGTGGTGGCAAGGCCGGTGGCCGGGTTAATGGTGGCGACGGCGGCGGTGGCCGAGGTCCAGGTCGAACTGGCGGTCACGTCGCGGGTGGAGGCGTCCGAATAGATGGCGGTGGCGCTGAACTGCAGGGTCAGGCCGGGGCGCAGGGTTGGCGCGGCAGGAGTCACGCTGACGCTGACCAGGCTGGCGGCGGGCAGACCGAGGATCGGGTCGCGGCCCTGGTCGCCACCGCCGCAACCGGCGACGAGCGCGGTGACAAACAGTCCGACCGAGCAGAAAATTGTTCGGGTATAGCGCTTGAGAGCGTTCATGGTGAATCCTTTGGGTAGCATGTTTCTCGAACCGCGCCGTATGGGTTCACACGGCATACCGAGAAATCAGATGGCGCGTCGCGTGGGCGATCGGCCAGTGGGACGGACTATGACGGGCGCAGCCAAGCGGCTCCGTTCGGTAGCGCGCTTAGCGTTGACTTATGGAATCTTTATTTGTCGACAGGCATAAAAAACCGCCCGGCGAGTCGCGGGGCGGTCTGGCACAACGGGTAAGCGATTTATTGCGCGCTGCGGGTTCCCACCACTTCGAGCGTGACGCGGCGATTCAGGGCGCGCCCGGCGGCGGTGCGGTTGTCGGCCACCGGCTGGGTTTCACCCTTGCCCTCTGCATAGATGCGGGTCGGATCGATGCCCTGCTCGGCCATGTAGGCCTTGACCGCCTGCACCCGGCGCAGCGACAGCTTCTGGTTGTAGGCTTCGGTGCCGATCGAGTCGGTGTGGCCGACCATGATGATCACTTCGAGATTCATGCCGGCCAGGCCGCGCAGCAGGCCGTCGAGCGCAGTCTTGCCGGCCGGCTTGATGACCGCCTTGTCGAAGTCGAACAGCGCTTCGGCGGCGAAGCTGACTTTCTCGGACACGGGCACCTGCGGCAGCGGCGGCGCGGGCGGCAGCGGCGGCGGCGGCGGTGGCGGCAACTCGGCCGGCGGAGGCGGCGGCGTGTAGACCGGCGGCGCAATCACCGGCGGGGGCGCCTCGCCGTCGGGGCGCCCGAGTTTGACCACCAGGCCGATCGAGAACAGGTCGACCCGGCCGTCGTGGCCCACCACCGACGGCAGGTGATAGCGCTCGGCCTCGGCGCGCAGGGCGAACGCTTCGGACAGCTTGTATTCGAGTCCGAGGCCGGCCTTGCCGCCGTAGCCGCGGGGGCGCAGGTCGGGGCCGACGCCGAGCCGGGCATCGGAGAAATGGGCCTTCGTTTCACCGTAGATGGCGCCGACCCGGCCGAGCAGCGCGGCGCGCTGCGACAGGGTCAGCGCGCCGACCAGGTCGAGATTGACGCCGCGAAAACCGTATTCGCCGCTGAACTTGCAGCCGCAGGCGACGGTGGTGTCGAAAGTCGCCTTGCCGAGGTCGAAATAGCCGGCCTCGAGCGCCCAGTGATGGTTCAGCTGCTTGCCGAGAAAGAACTTGAAGCCGCGGTCCTTCTCGTCCTTGTTGAAGGTGGTGGGGCCCTGGCCGCTGACGCTCAGGCGCTGGCTCAGGTCGGCCTGGTCGATCGAGGAGCGGGTCTTGCCGATGCTGGCGCCGAGGTACCAGGCGTGGTCGGCCCAGTCCGGATTGACGAATTCATCGTCGTCGGCGCTGGCCGCGCCCGGCGCCAGCAGGGAAACAGCCAGTACGGTCATTAGGGCTGGAATCGTGTTCAGCTTCATGGTGGTGTCCGTTCTCGTCAAATGGATCGGCAGGGGCAGGCTGCGAGGGTCCGTCGGCGAGGCAGCCAAGGCCCAGTTCGCTAGCGCGTAATATTGATTACAGGGTAGATTTGGCGCTACCAGACTGATCAAGAACAAACAAAGCTTGCGCAAGCCGAACTTGTCATCCGGTTGACAACACCTCGAGCGCGCTGACCAGCGCGGCACTGTCGAACGGGGTGGCGAAATGCGCGGCGGCGGCCTGGCAGCCGGCGGCGATGGCGGGCGCGCCGAGCAACTCGCGCAAGCGGCGCGTCAGGCGCGCCGGATCGAGGCGGGCGGCCGGCAGCACCAGGCCGGCGCCGAGCGCCGCCACCCGCGCGCCATTGTCGAACTGGTCGTGGGCGAGCGGCACGATCAGTTGCGGGGTGGCCGCGCGCAGCGCTTCGGCGGTGGTGCCGATGCCGCCGTGGTGGATCAGGCGCCAGCCAGGCGGTGACGATTTTCAGGCGCGGGCGCAGGGTGCGGCACAGGTCGGCCTCGGGCAGCGCCAGCGGGTGCACCAGCAGCAGGCAGGGCCGCTCGCCCTCCAGCGCGGCGACGAAGGGCGGCAGCTGCGTCATGCCTTCGCGGGTGGCGCGCCATACCACGCCGAAACCGCGCAGGGGATGCCAGAGGT
>JBDSTZ010000186.1:0-2766 GCA_039927975.1 Massilia sp.
ACCGAAGCCGCCATACAAATAGCGCCGTCCGTATAGTAAGCTACGCGTTTCCGCTACAAAACACGCCCCATGCTGATCAACTGCGCCGCCTACCAGGAAGGCAAAAAGCTCGCCGACATTCCGGTCGAAGACATCAGCGAGTACGTCGCGCTGCCCGAATGTTTTGTGTGGGTGGCGCTGGCCGACCCGTCGCCGGCCGAACTGACCCAGATGCAGGAAGAATTCTGCCTGCACGAACTGGCCGTCGAAGACGCCGCGCGCGGCAACCAGCGTCCCAAGATCGAGGAATACGGCGACTCGCTGTTCGTGGTGGTGCAGACGGTCGAACTCAATGGCGACGAACTGAGTATGGGCGAACTCGACGTCTTCGTCGGCCACAACTACGTTCTCTCGTCGCGCCACAATGTGCGCCAGGGTTTTCTCGGTGTGCGCGCGCGCGCCGAACGCGAGCCGCACCTGCTGCAAAAAGGCTCCGCCTTCGTCCTGTACGCGTTGATGGACGCGGTCGTCGACCGCTACTTCCCGGTGGTCGACCTGTTCGAATCCGAGCTCGAGACCATCGAAGAGCGCATCTTCATTCGCGGCTCGCAGCGCGCCAACATCGAGCGCCTGTACGAACTCAAACGCAAAGTGCTGTTGCTGCGCCACGCCGTCGGACCGTTGATGGAAGCGCTGGGGCGCCTGCACGGCGGGCGCGTGCCGGCGATCTGCAAGGACACCCAGGAATACTTCCGCGACGTCCACGACCACCTGCACCGCATCAGCAGCGCGCTCGACAACATCCGCGACACCATCAGCACCGCGATCCAGGTGAACCTGTCGATGGTGGCGATCGAGGAAAGTGAAGTCAACAAGCGGCTCGCGGCCTACGCGGCGATCTTCGCGGTGTTCACCGCGTTTGCCGGAATCTGGGGAATGAATTTCAAGTTCATGCCGGAGCTCGACCTGGTCTGGGGCTATCCGGCCGCGCTGGCGATCATGTTCGGCGTCAGCGGCTACCTGTACCATCTGTTCAAAAAATCAGGCTGGCTCTAGGCGCGCTTCAAGAAATCAGTTTGACACCGGGCGCTCATCCCTGATCGCCCGCCAACTCAGCACGTCGTTCCCGCGCAGGCGGGAACCTATGGCACTCGCGCGAACCAGGGCCAGCCTTGCGCTCACCCCGCGTCGTTCCCGCGCAGGCGCGAACCTATAGCACTTGGACAGCGCTGCGCTTACTTAGCCGCCATCGACAATGCCACCGCCTCGGCCACCTTGATCCCATCGACCGCCGCCGACAAGATCCCGCCCGCGTACCCGGCGCCTTCACCGGCCGGAAACAACCCGCGCGTATTCAAGCTTTGCAAATCATCGTCATTGCGTTTGATCCGGATCGGCGACGAGGTGCGCGTCTCGACCCCGGTCAACAGCGCGTCGTCCTGGTAATACCCCTTGATCTGCTTGTCGAACGCCGGAAACGCTTCGCGCATGGCGACGATCGCGTAGTCGGGCAGGGCGCTGCCCAGATCCGTCAGATGCACCGCCGGCTTAAAGCTCGGCACCACCTGGCCAAGCGCCGTCGAGGCGCGCCCTTTGACGAAGTCGCCCATCAACTGCCCCGGCGCGTCGTAATTGCCGCCGCCCAGCGCGAACGCGCCTTCCTCCAGCCGCCGCTGCAAGGCGATGCCGGCCAGCGGATGGCCCGGATAATCGGCCGGCGTGATGCCCACCACGATCGCGCTGTTGGCGTTGCGCTCGTTGCGCGAATACTGGCTCATGCCGTTGGTGACCACGCGCCCAGGTTCCGACGCCGCCGCCACCACCGTGCCGCCCGGGCACATGCAAAAGCTGTACACCGAGCGCCCGTTCGAGGCGTGGTGCACCAGCTTGTAGTCGGCCGCGCCGAGCGTCTTGTTGCCGGCGTTCGGCCCGAAGCGGCACACGTCGATCAGCGACTGCGGATGCTCGACCCGAAAGCCCACCGAAAATGGCTTCGCTTCGATATACACGCCGCGCTCGTACAGCATTTCAAACGTATCGCGCGCGCTGTGGCCGATCGCCATCACCAGGTGGTCGGTGGCGATCCGCTCGCCGCTGGCCAGCACCACGCCGCGCACCTGGCGCGCGCCGGCTTTTTCTTCCACCTCGATATCGACCACCTTGCTCTCGAAGCGGTATTCGCCGCCCAGCGCGATGATGTTCTCGCGCATCTGCTCGACCATCTTGACGAGCCGAAAGGTGCCGATGTGCGGCTTGCTGACATACATGATCTCGTCCGGCGCGCCGGCCTTGACGAACTCGGTGAGCACCTTGCGGCCGTAGTGCTTGGGGTCCTTGATCTGGCTGTACAGCTTGCCGTCCGAGAAGGTCCCGGCGCCGCCTTCGCCGAACTGCACGTTCGATTCCGGATTCAGTTCGCGCTTGCGCCAGAAACCGAAGGTGTCGACGGTGCGCTCGCGCACCACCTTGCCGCGTTCGAGAATCAAGGGCCGCAAGCCCATCTGCGCCAGGATCAGCGCGGCGAACAGGCCGCAGGGCCCGGTGCCGATCACGATCGGCCGGCTGTTGCGGTCGTGTCCCTGCAATTGCTCGCCGCCGGCCACGAATCGGTAGCTGGTGTCGGGCGTCGGGCCGATATGGGCATCGTGCTTGAGGCGCGCCAGCAGCGCCGCCTCGTCGCGCACGCTGACGTCGACCGAATAGATCAGCACAATCGCGCTGCGCTTGCGCGCGTCGTAGCTGCGCTTGAACACCGTCAGGCCGAGCAGCTCGTCCTCGCCGACGGCC
>JBDSTZ010000187.1:0-5377 GCA_039927975.1 Massilia sp.
GTTCGCCAGCAGCGGCGCGAGCAACGGCGCGAACTTGGTGATCATATCAAAATACGCCAGCAGCGGGCTGCCGCCACGGTCGGACCTGACCAGCAGGCCAGCGACCGCCAGCGCGCCGATCAGCAGCACGCCGAGCAGCATCCAGCGCAGCTCGCGCCACTCCTTGCGCAGCAGCGCGCCCATCAGGCTGTCACGGCGTCGGTGCGCGCGTAGGCGAGAAAAATGTCTTCGAGCGAGAGCGAGGCGGCGGCCACGCCGTCTGGCCATTGGGCCGCTTCCCAGGCCTCGGGCGCGGCGCGCCAGACGTCGCCGCGCAGGCGCTCGAAGCCTTCGCCCGGCTCGAACGCCTGGCCGCCTTCGATGCGCCGCACGCTGGCGCGCAGCAGACCGACCTCGCCTTCGAAGCGGGCCTGGCCGGCCTGCACGATGCCGACCCGCTGGGCCAGTTGTTCGACCTCGCCCACCAGATGCGAGGAGAACATCACGGTGGTGCCCTGCTGGCGCTGGAGCGCCTGCAGCTGGTCGTTGAATTCGCGCCGCGCGACCGGATCGAGACCGGCGGTCGGCTCGTCGAGCAGCAGCAGTTCGGGACGCGGCGCCAAGGCCAGCGCCAGGCCCAGCTTGGTGCGGGTGCCGCCCGACATCTCGGAGGCGCGGCGGTCGCGCGGTACGTTCAACAGCGCCAGCAATCGCAGGAATTCGGCTCCGTCCCAGCGCGGATAGAAGTGGCCGACGAAGCGGCCAAGTTCATCGGCCGTCATCCAGGCGTAGTAGTTCGGTTCCTGGCAGACGTAGCCGATGCGCCGCTTGAGCGAGACCGGCACGCGCTTGACGACCGGCTCGCCCAGTAGTTCGATGGCGCCGCGGTCGGGCCGCAGTATGCCCATCAGCATTTTGAGGGTGGTGGTCTTGCCGGCGCCGTTGCGGCCGAGGAAGCCGTACATTTCGCCTTGCCGGACGTCGAGCGAGAGGCCGTCGAGGGCGAGCACCTTGCCGAAGCGGTGGGTGATATTGTCCAACCGTACTGCGCTTGTCATGCGGTTCGCCCCGTAAGTACTTGCCCTTGAGAGCGGACAATTATACGGGGCAATATTAAGCAATTAGCAAATTTATTTTCTCTTGACACATGTCGCGCGGTGGGTCGGGCGGATTACCATGCTGGCACAGCCATTTCGCAAAACCGACCATGCCGCCACGCCTGCTCCCTGCCCTGCTCCCTGCCCTGCTGCTGTCCTGCGCTGCCCTGCTGGCGCCATTTGCGCAGGCCGCGCCGGCCTTCCCCGGCGCCCAGGGCGCGGCCGCCGACACCCCGGGCGGGCGCGGCGGCAAGATCATCCGCGTGACCACCCTCGCCGCCTCCGGTCCCGGCTCGCTGCTCGAAGCGTTGCGTACGCCCGGCCCGCGCACGGTGGTGTTTGAAGTCGGCGGCGTGATCGATTTCGGCCAGCGCGAAATCGCCATCCGCGAACCCTTTCTCACCGTCGCCGGGCAGACCGCGCCTTCGCCCGGCATCACCCTGGCGCGGGTCGGCATCATCGTGCAGACCCACGACGTGGTGCTGCGCCACCTGCGCGTGCGCACCGGGGTCGGCGCGGCGCATGCGCAAAGCAAGTGGAGTCCGGACGCTCTGGCCACCGGCGCGGCGGCCAACGTGATCGTCGACCACTGCTCGCTGAGCTGGGCGATCGACGAAAACCTGTCGTCGTCCGGCGAGCGCTTTCGCGGCGCCACGCCGGACGACTGGCGCGCCAACACCTCGCACAACATCACCTTCAGTCACAACATCATCGCGGAGGGGCTGTCGCGGGCCAGCCATCCGAAAGGCGAGCATTCAAAAGGCTCGCTGATTCACGACAATGTGACGGGCATGCTCATTGTCGGCAATCTGTACGCCAGCAACCACGAACGCAATCCCCTGTTCAAGGGCGGCGCGCGCGGCATGGTGGTCAACAACCTGATCTACAACCCGAGGGCACGCGCGGTCCATTACAACCTGGTGGCGGACGAATGGGAGGGCCATCCGTTCCAGACCGGCCAGCTGGCCCTGATCGGCAATGTGCTGCGCGCCGGCCCGTCGAGCGCCGCCAACCTGACACTGTTCCAGATGGGCGGCCAGGGCGACCTCGCGCTGTACGAGGAGGACAACCTGGCCTTCGACCGCGCCGGCAAGCCGCTGGCGATTGTCGGGCGCTTGAAGTCCGCCAGCGGCAAGGTGGTCGCGCTCGACAAGCCGGCGCTGCCGCCCGGGGTGGCGCCGCTGGCGGCCGCCGCCGTGCAGGCCAGCGTGCTGGCCAACGCCGGCGCGCGGCCGTGGGACCGCGACGCGGTCGACGCGCGCATCGTCGGCGAAGTGGTCGCTGGCGCCGGCCAGGTCATCGACAGCGAGGAACAGATCGGCGGCCAGCCGCAGCCGGCCGCCACGCGCGCGCCGTTCAACGAGGCCGAATGGGATCTGGCCAGCATGAGCCGGCGCACGCCGTGATGACCGTGTGATAATCTGCGCTCTCTTTTTATTGCCAGAAACCTCACCATGCGCCTTCCTCTTTCGCCCGCCTTGTGCGCGCTGACCCTGTTCGCCGGCGCTTGCCAGGCGGCGCCGCTGCTGCGCTGCCAGATCGACCAGGGCGGCATCCTGCAAACCATCGAGGCGGCGCCGGTCGCCGATCCCTACACCGTCAAGGCGGTCGACATCAATGGCCGCTTCCGCTTCAAGGCGGTGGTGGTGGGCGACGCGCGCAAGGTCGAGTACGTGAAGCTGTATGTCTACAGCGCGCTCAAGCGCCAGCCGGTGCTGCTGCAGGAAGCGAAATACCTGGCGCCCTTGCCGAGCGCGACGGCGGCGCCGGACGCACTCACCGGGGTGCAGTATCTGTATTCGATCTCGCTCGAACGCGAACTCAAATACGGCTGCGCGCTGCTGGAGGTGGCGGCATGAAGACCCTGATGATGGCGGCGGCATTGGCCGCCTTGAACGCCGGCGCGCTCGCGCATGCCGAGGAAGCGGTGTCGATGGTGTTCGTCGGCGACATCAACCTGGACGACACGCCAGGCAAGGTGGTCAAGAGCGGGCGCGACCCGTTCGCGCCGCTGGCGGCCACCCTCGACCGCGCCGATATCCGCGTGGGCAATCTCGAATGCGTGGTGGCGACCACCGGTTCGCCCGAGCCGGACAAGCCCTACACCTTCCGCGCCCATCCGCGCACGTTGCCGCTGCTGGCCCGCCATTTCGACGCGCTGGCGCTGGCCAACAACCACTCGGGCGACTACGGTCCGGCGGCGTTCGGCGAAATGCTCGACCTGCTCGACAAGAAGAAGATCGCCTACTTCGGCGGCGGGCGCGACCTGGCCGCCGCGCACAAGCCGCTGATCGTCGAGCGCAAGGACTTGCGCATCGCGCTGCTCGGCTACAACGAATTTTTCCCGCGCAGTTTCGAGGCCGACTTTGACAAACCCGGCATCGCCTGGAGCGAGGATGAAATGGTCAGGCGCGACATCGCCGCCGCGCGCAGCACCTACCATGCCGACCTGGTCATTCCGATGATGCACTGGGGCTGGGAACACGAGCCGGCATCGAGCGCGCGCCAGCGCCAGCTGGCGCGCGTGATGATCGACGCCGGCGCCGACGCGGTGGTCGGCGGCCATCCGCACGTGACCCAGGATACCGAGCAGTATCGCGGCAAGCCAATCATCTACAGCCTGGGCAACTACCTGTTCGACGGCTTTAGCAATCCGGAAAGCACGACCGGCTGGATCCTGCACATGGATCTCGATCGCCAGGGTGTACGTGGCTGGCGCACCGAATCGACCCGCATCGACAAGGAAGGCACGCCGCATCCGGCGCCGGCGCTGGGCGGGGCCTGCTGGGCGCGTGGGGACGACGCGGCGAAGGCGTGTCCGAAGTAAGACCGTCACTCATCAAGATTGAGGCGTGGATGTCCTCACGGGCCGGCATCGGCTTCGCGCCAGCCCAAGCAGGACTGCGCGTTGCAAGAGGATGATGCCGCTTGATGCGTGTGGCGTTACGCGCTACAATCAGCCATGATAAAGTCTTTTCAGCACAAGGGATTGAAAGCTTTTTTCGAAACGGGGAGCATGGCCGGCATCCAGGTGGCCCACGCCCGGCGACTTGGGGCCATGTTGCGACGCCTGAACGAAAGCTCCAACGCCCAAGGCATGAACCTGCCCGGCTGGAAATTGCATCCGTTAAAGGGACGCGAATTCAAGGGGCATTTTTCAGTTTGGGTTAGCGGCAACTGGCGCATGACGTTCACATTCGACGGCGTGGACGCCGTCCTCGTTGATTATCATGATTACCACTGAGAAGGGGCCAACCATGGCACGCATGTTTAACCCGCCGCACCCCGGCCTGACCCTGCGCGACGACGTCTTGCCGGCGCTTGGGCTGTCTGTCACCGAGGCCGCGCAACAACTTGACGTGAACCGCGTGACGCTTTCCCGTGTGCTCAATGGGCGCGCCGCCATTTCGCCCGAAATGGCCTTGCGCATCGAGGCGTGGCTGGGCGTGAAACGGGGCGGGGACGCTCGCCTATGGCTGGCAGAACAAAGCGCCTACGACATGTGGCAAGCAGAGCAGCGATTCAAGGCTGTACCGATGCGTGTTCAGTCAGCGCCCGAAGTTCGGGAGGAAGCGGTGGCCTGAAACCCGGGGTCGGCGGCCATCCGCATGTGACCCAGGATACCGGGCAGTACCACGGCAAGCCGATTTGTGGCAGGCGGCGCGCCCGTTGCCAGGCGCGCCGAGATGAGGAAAATTACGGCTTGCTGCTCAGCGTGACCTTGCTAGCGCCCAGTCCTTCGCTGGTCGCGGTCACGACGATCTGCCCGCCCTGCCCCGCCTTGGCGCGCACGATCGCCAGCGCCAGGCCGTTGAAGGCTTGCCGCTCGGGCGACTGGAAGGCCACATGGCTGGTGGCGTCGCCGTTGTCGGTGGCTACCAGTTCACCCGGGCCGCTGACGGTGAAGCGCACCGGATTATGGGTGCGCGGCACGGTCTTGCCGTCCTTGTCGGTGATCGCCACAGTGACGAAGGACAGGTCGGTGCCGTCGGCGCGCAGGCTGGCGCGGTCGGGCGTCAAGGCCAGCTTGGCGGCGGCGCCGGTGGTCTTGACGGTGTCCTCGGCCCACGGCTTGCCGGCCTTGTAGACCACCGCCTTCAGCGTGCCCGGCTGGTACACCACGTCGTCCCAGCGCAGGCGATAGTCGCGCGGACCGCGCTTCTTGCGGCCCAGCGACTGGCCGTTGAGAAACAGCTCGGCCTCGTCGCCCGAGGTGTACAGGTGCACCGGGGTGACCTGGCCGACCCGCTCCGGCCAGTTCCAGTGCGGCAGCAGGTGCGCCATCGGCAGCTCGGGCCGCC
>JBDSTZ010000188.1:0-20159 GCA_039927975.1 Massilia sp.
GTGAATTTGGCCAGCACCGCATCGACCACGATGCGCGAGGCGACTTCGCCGCCCTGGTGGCCGCCGGCGCCGTCGGCGACGACGAAGCAGCTCATCTCGTCATGCGAGGCCAGGCCGATGCGATCCTGGTTCGACGCCCGCATGCCGATCTCGCACAGCGACGCGATGTCGAGGCTGACGGCGTTAGCGGGCATTGCCGGCGCTGGTATTAAAGCGTTCGACTTCGGCCTCGTAAGCGCTGAGGAAGGCGGCGCCGAACAGGGTCTTGAACGGGTCCTGCGCTTCGCCGGCCAGCACGCCGTACTGCCGCGCGTAGCTGGTCCACATGGCGGCGGGGCGGCGCGACGGCACCAGCGCGTCGATCAGTCCCGGCGCCGGCAAGGCCGCCTCGAACTGCGCCGGTTTCAAGCGCGTCATCACCGTTTGCATGCTCGCGCGGGTGCCGGCCACCACGCCCAGCTGATGGCCGCGCAGGTCGTGATAAGCGTCTTCGATCGATTCGAGCGGCTCCAGGAAACCCGGCATTTTCTTGCGCAGCATCTGGGTCAGCACGGTCTGGCTGTCGGCGAAAAACTTGAGCGGGTTGTTATTCCGGACCACGACCATCGTGACGTCGGCCTTGACTTCCTGCTTGACCAGCGAGCGCAGTGCCAGCAGGTCGATCGCCCCTTGCAGCGAGGTGGCCATCAGCTTGCCGAGCAGTTCCATGGTCTCGGGCGTGAGGTCGGCCGAGATGGCGTCGGCGGAAATGCCGGCGCCGCGCAGGAAGGCTTCCTTGAGCGCGGCGATGTCGCCGGGCGTGGCCGGCGCCTCTTCGGCCTTGAGCAGGTACAGGCCGATCTTGACCTGGTCGCCCGGCACGATCATCGCGTCCTGGCCGGCAAACAGCTCCTGGCCGTTGAGGCTCAGGGGCGTGGCGTCGGAGAGGTTGGCGATGCGATGGTGGGCGCCGTCGTGCCACAACGCCGCCTGCGAACGCGCCACTTCGCGGCTGGCGTCGGGCAGCACGAAAAAATTGTCCTCGCCGCGCCCGAGGGTGAGTCGCTCGCGGCCGAATAGGGCGGACAGTGGCGCGGACGGCGCGGCGTTGTCATTCATGGCGACGGCAAGTTTGATCATGGCGGCTGGACGGAGTGATCCGATGTTTATCTACGGCAATAATGCCAGATTTGGGGGCTGGATGCACGTGCCCAGGCGCGCATGCGTCAATCGCGCCACAGCCTGCGGCCATTCGCGGCGCCGCTTGATACGGATCATCGCGCTGGCCGCGTCATGCCGGCAGCGGGGAAAGCCGCGCAAGGCCAGTCTGCTAGACGGCGATAAAGCGCATCTTGAAGCTGCGGCCCTTGATGTTGCCGAAATCGGGGCCCAGCCGGTTGCCGGCGTTGAGGCGCTTGAAGGCGATGTCGGCGACCGTGCGCTCGATCGCGACATAGGTCATGAACTCGGTCACGTTGATCTTGCCAACCTGCTCCTTGGTCAGGCCGGCGTCGCCGGTCAGCGCGCCCAGCAGGTCGCCCGGGCGCAGCTTGTCCTTCTTGCCGCCCATGATGCACAGGGTGACCATCGGCGCCGGCGCCGGCGGCGCGTCCTCGCCCAGTTCCTCCAGGTCGTACCAGGCGACCGGCGCGTGCTGGTACTCCTCGATCAGGCGCACCCATTTCTTCTCGTTCGGCGCGCACAGCGACAGCGCCAGTCCCGATTCGCCCGCGCGCCCGGTACGGCCTACCCGGTGGATGTGCACTTCGGTGTCCTTCGACACATCGACATTGATCACGGCGCCCAGGTTGGCGATGTCGAGTCCGCGCGCGGCGACGTCGGTGGCCACCAGTACCGAGCAGCTACGGTTCGAAAACAGCACCAGGATTTCGTCGCGCTCGCGCTGTTCGAGGTCGCCGTACAGGGCCAGCGCCGAAAAGCCCTGGGCCTGCAGTTCCTCGGCCAGTTCGCGGCAGTGGACCTTGGTATTGCAGAAGGCGAGGGTGGACACCGGCCGAAAATGCTTGAGCAGGCGGCCGACCGCCGCGTCGCGCTCGTCGAAGCCGACTTCGTAGAAGCGCTGCTCGATCTGTTCGCCGCCGTGCTGCGCCTCAACCTTGATCTCGACCGGGTCGCGCAGGAAGGCTTCGGTGGCGCGCCGGATGTCGTCGGGATAGGTGGCCGAGAACAACAGGGTCTGGCGGCGCGTCGGGCAGGCGCTGACGATGCCGGCGATTTCCTCGTAAAAGCCCATGTCGGTCATGCGGTCGGCCTCGTCGAGCACCAGGGTTTGCACGTGGCCGAGTTGAATCGTGCCGCGTCCGAGGTGGTCGCGGATGCGGCCCGGCGTACCGACCACGATGTGGGCGCCGTGTTCGAGCGAGGCGATCTGCGGGCGCATCGGCGCGCCGCCGGTCAGCGTGAGGATCTTGACGTTCGGCTCGGCGCGCGCGAGGCGGCGCAGTTCGCCGGCCACCTGGTCGGCCAGTTCGCGGGTCGGGCACAGCACCAGTCCCTGCACCGCGAACCAGGCGGGATTGAGCTTGTGCAGAATGCCCAGGCCGAAGGCGGCGGTCTTGCCGCTGCCGGTCTTGGCTTGCGCGATCAGGTCGCGCCCGTCGAGCACCGCCGGCAGGCTCTGGGCCTGGATGGTGGTCATCTCGTGATAGCCGAGCGTGTCGAGGTTGGCCAGCGTGGAGGGCGACAGCGGGAGCGAGGCGAAGGCATTCGGATTCATGGGGGGGGCGCGAAAAAGTGAGACAGCAAAATGGGATGATACTGCGTGCGATGATACGGCGGGAATCACGCGGCGGGAAGGCGGCAGCGGGGCAAACCTGCAGCGCGCCGCAACCCTGGCAAATAAACAATCTTCAAGGCTTCCCGGCGTGGCGCTAAAACGCTGCGCGCCCGGTAGCGTGACGGCGGTGCCTGCGCGAGCGCGGCGCGCGAAGCAGGCCGCATTGGCCTGCGCCGACGCCGACGCTCAGATCAGGAAGCAGCCCACACCGGCAATCCGGTCAGGTCCAGCTCCGTTGAGCGCTGCCACACCGGCAGGCCGCTGCTGTCCGTCGCTTCGAGCAACTCGAGTTGTTCCTGGCGCGCACCGGTCTTGCGGCGGCGCGGCGCGCTGGCGCGAATCGGTTCCGGCGTCGTCAACGGCGGCAGGTCGGGCAGGGCAAATCCGGGTAAATCGAAGGTCGCGTTATCTTTTTTGTCTCTCATGTTGTCGCTGCGCGCCCCAAAAACAAAAGCCCGGCTGAAAGAGTCGGGCTCGGGTTCAATCATGTTTGCTTGCGGGGCCAGGATAAGTCCTGAACCACGCCAAAAAACGGCCTGAATTCCTTTGCCTCCTGGCGGAACTGGCGCTTTTGCCGATTCGGTTGCGGGGTAAAAAATTGCGTGGCCGCGAGTGTATCACTTCTCAACGCATTTTGACATCGCGGCCCGTTGCCGTTTTGAAAAAAGACCGGTCGATTGCTCGCTCATGCCTTTGCCGGCCAGCGTTGCGCCGTATGCTTGACGCGCAAAATTTCGACGCTCACTTTCCGGATTCGATGCCTGCTTTTTCCATTCACGCCGGCGCACGTTTCGTGCTTACCCCTTTGATTGCCGCGCGGACCTGGCGCACCACTTCCTCATGTGAGATCGTGGGACTTGGGTCATCGATGGCTTCCTGTATCTCGGCCCGAAGCCAATCGTCATAGGCTGCGGACGTGTCCGCCTTCGTTATCGCCTCCGATGCGTCCGGACGGGTTCGGGGCGCCGGGCCAGCTACGGCCAGCTTGGTCAGGCTGGTATGGTCAATCGTTTCGATTGTCATGCTGATTCTCCTTCAAGCATCAAGGCAACCGTAAGATGCATGCCTCGTGTGTGGCGGCCAATTATAAGTATTTGCAAGCCCCAATGTTGAAGTGTGCTTCAAGTGCGGGACATAAAAGACGACGCGCGAAAGTCGCACACCGCAAAAAGCAAAAAGCCGTTGAGTCACGAGGAGTCAACGGCTTCTACTTGATTCTGGTTGCGGGGACAGGATTTGAACCTGTGACCTTCGGGTTATGAGCCCGACGAGCTGCCAGACTGCTCCACCCCGCGAACAGAATTATATAGAGATTCTCCGCGTCGTGCAATGGCTGGTGCGATTACACGCAAAATTATCGCCGCAATCACTTCGCCGCCAGCCGCCACAGCGAGGTCAGCTCGGCGGAACGGGCCGCGTGCAGCGGGTCGTCCGGGTCGCTCGCGCGCGCGTGGGTGGGGCGCGTGTCGTGCCGTTCGATCACCGCCAGGCCGGCCGCGTCGATCCAGCCGAGCAGCTCGGCGCGGCTGCGCAGGCCGAG
This sequence comes from Massilia sp., assembly GCA_039927975.1. Lineage (GTDB taxonomy): Bacteria > Pseudomonadota > Gammaproteobacteria > Burkholderiales > Burkholderiaceae_D > JBDSTZ01. The sequence goes on from JBDSTZ010000188.1 coordinate 4,317, forward strand.
GTGTTCGGCCAGGTCCGACAGGATCAGCCAACCTTCGCCTTCCTCGTCGAGGTGGGCCGCCAGGCCGGCCAGGAAGCCCTTCAACATGCGGCTGTCGGGATCGTAGATCGCCGATTCGATCGAGGCGCTCGGCCGGCCCGGCAGCCACGGTGGATTGCAGACGATGAGCTGGGCGCGGCCGGCCGGGAACAGGTCGGCCTGCACCACCTCCACCTGCTCGTTCAGGCCGAGGCGCTGGAGGTTGTCGCGCGCGCAGCTGAGCGCGCGCTGGTCCATGTCGGTGGCCACCACGCGCGCCACGCCGCGCCGCGCCAGCAGCGCCGCCAGCACGCCAGTGCCGGTGCCGATGTCGAAGGCGGTCTCGGTGCGCGCCGGCAGCGGCGCCTCGTTCACCAGCGTCAGGTACTCGCCGCGGATCGGCGAGAACACGCCGTAATGCGGGTGGATCCGGTCGCCCAGCGCGGCAATCTCGACACCGTTCTTGCGCCACTCGTGGGCGCCGATCAGGCCAAGCAGCTCGCGCATCGAGGCGACGAAGGGCTCACCCGGACGGCCGTAGGCTTCGTTGCAGGCCAGCGTGGCGTCGGGCGCGCGGCGCAGCGGGATGCTGTAGTCGGCGTCGAACGGAATGAGCAGCATGGCCAGCGTGCGCGCGCGCTGCGATTGCGCCTGGCGGTGCAGGTGGAAGGCTTCGGCCGGCGAGGCCGGCAGCTTGGGATTCTTTGCGCGCTTGCCCTTGCCGCTTTTCTGGTCGGCGCGCCGCGCCAGCGCCTGCAGCAGCTGGCGGGCGTTCTGGAAGTCGCCGCGCCACAGCAGCGCGGTGCCTTCGCAGGCCAGCCGGTAGGCCGTATCGGCCGGGGTCTGGTCGTTGGCGATGATGACCTTGCGTGGCGGCGGCATGCCGCTTTCGGAGCGCCACACGGCGCTGTGCTCGCGTTCGCCCTCGGTCCAATGGATGCGCGGCGGTGGAGTGTTATTGTTGTATGGGTGCATGGAGAGGGCGATCGAGGAGGGACGCGGACGTCAAGCGCGCATTATACGCGCTGGCAGGCAGCGTTTTGACCCTTCGACGGCCGGCGCGGCTTGCGGCCGGCGCCGCTTAAGCAGTGGCGACGTCGGTGCTGGCAGCTGCGACGGCCGGCGCCGGCGCCGGTGCGTACGCGGCCAGCGCCTTGCTGCGATCAACCGCCGTGGGCGCCGGCTGGTCGGCGGGCTGGCGCGGGGCCAGCAGGGCGGCCGAGTTCACCAGCCGCAGCAAGCGCAGCGACAAATTGCCGCTGTCGCCCTGCTCGTTGCCGGCGTCGGTTTTGCCCTGCAGTTCGCGGCCGAGTACCTTGAACAGGTCGGCCAGGCTGCCGGGGAATTTTATCTGCGGCAGATTCTTGCCGGTCAGGGCGCCGAGGTCGGAAGTGGTGGAGGCCGTCGTATCGTCCTTGTCGGCGGCGACGCTGGTGGTGCGCGCGGCGCTCGCCTGCACGCTTGCCTCGTACTTCACCTCGATCTCGAAATCGTAGCTTTGGCCATCCTCGGTGACGATCGTGCCGCGGCCAATGAAATGCGCGTTCGCGCTGAAATCGAGCGAGGCCGAATCGATGCTGCCGTCGGCGTTGTCAAAGTGCGTCACGCTGCTCGACAGGCTGGCGTCGGCAGACAGGCTGACCGAATCGAACTGCACCGTCGCGCCCTTGGCAGCCTTGCCGAACAGGGCGTCGGCGAACTGGCCGATGAACTTTTGCGCCACATCGACGGTTTTCCGGCCGAGCTGGTCGACCCGGGCGTCGAGCGCCTGCTGCGACAGGCTCACCGAGGCGGCGGCCGGCGCGAGCGGATCGACCACCGGCAGCCGCGCCGCTTGTTTGCCGCTGGCCGATGCGGCCTGCGCCAGCGCGGACTGGCTGTTATCCTGCGCCGCCGTGCGAAGCGCCGGCGAAGGCGTCGTGCGTGTGATTGGAGCGGCGATGGCGGACATGGCGGGTTACCTGCAAGTTTGTGGGGGTGACAATAGCGGTAACGACAGACCGGCGCCAAACTTTAGGTAACATTTTGTTATTTCTTCTCAATGATGGTGCGACCATTCGCCATCTGTTGACGCAAGATAAGATTTCACCGCTTCGGCGTTGCCGGTGGCGTGGCGTTTGACCTCGCCGCAGGCGCAAATGCCCTGGTACGGCTGGATGTGCGAGCAGGCGGAAACTTTCTGCAGGAAAACTTTCACCGCTTTCGAGCAGTTGGCGCACTTGAAGGTGAGGATGCGGGCGGGTTTGAGCATGGTGTCAGGCGTGAAGGAATGGAGGCGGGATTTTACCATCGGCGGGTCAACCGGCACCCGGCCCTCACGTTAACTGACCAGGCGAATTGCCGCCGCATCGGTTAGCACACCAGCATATGAACCAACGATTGAATCGCCACCAGCAACCCAGCAAGGAATCGGTCAGGCAATGGCTGCGCGACGAAATCTCGCGCCGCCGTCCGCCGCCGGACCTCCAGCAAATCCGCGCGGCGCTCGGGTGGGAAACCGGTGCCGCGAAGGCGGCGAAAAAAGGCTAGCCCGGGCGCGGCTGCGGGGACGGCCTCACTGGACCCGCACGCTGCTGCTGCCGCCGCCCGACGGCAGCACCAGGATCTTGGTGGCGATTCGCTCCGTCATCTCCTGCACGTGCGAGATCACGCCGACCTTGCGCCCCATTGACTGCAAGCCGTCGAGCGCGTCCATCGCCACCCGCAGCGTGTCGCTATCGAGGCTGCCAAAGCCCTCGTCGATGAACAGCGATTCCACCTTCACCCGGTTCGATGACAGCGAGGCCAGGCCCAGCGCCAGCGCCAGCGACACCAGGAACGATTCGCCGCCCGACAGCGAATTGACGGACCTTACCTCGCCGCCCATGTCCTGGTCGCGCACCATCAGCCCGAGCGAGGGGCCGTTCGCGTGCAGCACGCGTTCGAGACGATAGCGCTTGGCCAGCTCCCGCAGGTGGCCGTTGGCGTAGCCGAGCAAGACGTCGAGCGTGAACTGCTGCGCGTAATTGCGAAATTTCTTGCCGTCGGCCGAGCCGATCAAGTCGCTCAATTTACCCCAGCGCTGTTCGATCGCCTGCCGGCGTTCGATGTCGCCGAGGATAGCGGCCGCCTTGACGCGTCGCGATTCATCCTCCGCTACTCGCAGCCGCAAGCCGGTCGCCACTTGCTGCGCTTCGGTGCGCGAGGCGAGCAAGGTGCCCAAGGCCTCGTCGAGCGTGTCGACGCCGGGCGCGCAGTCGGGCGGCATCGACACCTGATGCTGGGCGCGTTGGGCGCGCCGTTCGGCCAGCACCGTCGCCGCGCTGGCGGCCAGTGAATCGACTTCATGGATGGCGCGCCGCTCGCTGGCGATGGCGTCGTGGCCGATTGCCAGCAGCGCTGCCAGCGTGCCATCTGTATCGCCCGGCGCATCGAGGTCCGGATGGCGATCCGCAAAGCCGGCGAGCCACGTCGTCAGGGCGGCGGCCGCCGCTTCCCTTGCGCCGGCCAGTGCCTCGCGCCGCAGCGCCGCTTGCGAGATCGCCTCGCGCACGCGGGTTTCTGACTGCGCCGCCAACGCGCTGGCCGATTGCGCGCTCGCCAGCGCGGTGCGCGCCTGTTCAATCGCCAGCGCGAGAATATGTTCGATCTCGCTCACTGGGCGGCCATCCCACAGAAGCTGGCGTTCCTGCCGGCGTGCGCCGGTTTCGGCATCGAGTTTGGTAAATTCGGCCAGCGCCGCTTCGGCCGTCTTGCGCGCCTGGGATAGTCGCTCCAGCGCGGCGCGATGTTCGGCGCCCAGCGTGCCGAGCGTCGTTTCGCGGGCGGCGTGCTGCGCATGGCGTTGCTGCCATTCGCGCGCGTCGGCCTCGCGCTGCGCCCTGAATGCACTCGCGCCACCTTCCCACTGCGTTCGCCAGCCATCGGCGAATGCCGGATCGAGTTCGTCCAGCAGGTCGGCAATCGACTGGGCCGCACCGCTTTGCTTGTCGGCCAGCGCCATGTGGCGCGCTTGCGCACTGGCCAGCGCGGTGCGCGCAGCGACGGCGGCGTCGAGCAGTCCCGCGTGGCTGCCCGTGGCCTGGTCGAGCGCAGCCTGCGCGGCGTCGCGTGCTTGCGCGGCCCTGCGCGATGCGGTCGCCTCAAGCTCATGCGCGGCGGCCGACGCTTTCAGCTGTTCGTGTTCGGCCGCCAGCCACGCAGCGCGGCTGGCTTCGTCGGGCGCTTCCGCCGCCAGCGGTTGGTCGCGCCAGGCCGCTTGCTGCTTTTCCAGCGCGGCGGCCCGGCTCGCGCTGTCGCGTTCAAGCTGCGCGATGTGTTCGGCGGTCCGCGCCAGCAGCGCGCGCTGGGCCGCCTGTTGTGTAAGGTTGTCCGCCGCGAGCGCGCGGCAGCGCTTGACCTCGCCGCGCAGCTCATCGAGCATCGCGTGCAGATTGACGCCCTGATGCTGGTAGGGATGCTCGGCGCTGCCGCAGACCGGGCACGCTTCGTCCTCGTTCAGCTGCGCGCGCATGTCTTCAACACTGGCGGCGCATGCCATCTCGGCGCCGGCCAGCAGGCGTTCATGCTTCTCCGCAGCCGCCGCCAACGGCGCAGCTTCGTCGAGCGCGCGTGCCAGCGCGTTGTCGGCCGAGGTCCGGGAGGCGGCCAGTTGCGCCAGTTCGTCCTGCGCGAGCTGCAGCCCTTGCGCGGCGGCGAGCAGCGCATCCCACACGCTGCGCGCGCTGCCAAGCTGCTCGCGCCGCGTGTCGATCGCTTCGCGCGCCGCCTGCAGGGCGTCCAGGTCGATCGCGGCCAGGGCATCGGCGGCCGCCTGGCGCCGTTCCTGCGCGTGCGCCAGGATCTGGGCGGATGCCAGCGAGGCCTGGGCCGCCGCCGCTTCCGCAGTGTTCAGGCGCGCCACTTCCGAATGCGCCGTGTTCAAGTCGTCGGCCAGCGCCGCGCGCCGTCCGGCGGCCTGCTCGGCCTGGATCAGCAAACTGTCCCAGCGGGGCCATTGGCGCGCCAGCACTTCATGCTCGCGATGGCTGACAAGCCACGCCGCGTCGGCGGCCTGTGCTTCCTGGGCCAGCGTCAGCGCGGCCGCAGCTTGCTGCGTGGCGGTCTCCGCCTCGACTGCGCCGCGCGCCGCAGCCTCGCGTACCGTCAGCGACTGTGCGTGGGTCGCGGCCAGCGCGGCGATACCCGCATCGAGCGCCTTGGCGCGGTCCAGTTGCGGCGCGGCCTGGCGCTGCGCATCGTCGGCCTGGCGGCACTGCGCCGCTGCGCTTGAGACCGCCAGCGCGGCCTGCTGCTGGCCTTCCAGCGCGCGCAGCAATTGCTGTTCACCTTCCAGCGTGGCGATGCGCAGCGTCTCCTGTTCGGCGTCGACGCGCGCAATATCTGCCACCAGCGCGCGCGCCGGCTGCACCGCGTCCAGCAGCGCCAGGCGCCGGCGACGAGCCGCAGCGGTGTCGGCCTGTTCCAGCGCCGCCGTCAGCGCCAGCTGTGCGGCCCCTTCGCCTTGCGCCAGCCTGGCTGCCTCGTGATGCCAGCGCAGCTGCTGTTCGATCCCCGCCTTGTGCACATCGATTGCGGCCAGCCGCGCATCGGCGCCAGCTAGTTCGAGTTCGAGGCCGGCACGCTCCTCGGCCGGGAGCGGCGCCTGGTCGGCCAGGCGCGCCGACAGCTGCGCCGTCACGCCAGTTTCGAGCTTGTAACGCTCGTACGCGCGGCGCGACAGCAGGCTGTAGATCGTGCTGCCAGTGAGCGTTTCGAGCAGCTCGCCACGGTCGTTCTCGTCCGTCTTGAGAAACGCCGAGAACTCGTTTTGCGCCAGCAGTACGGCGCGCGTGAACTGGTCGAACGACAGTCCGATGCGTTGCGCCGTTTCGCCCAGCACTTCGGTCTTGGTGCCGCCGATGGGGGCCAGGTCCGGCAGCCGATGCAGCGACATTTTCGAGCCCTGCAAGACGCCGGTGGCCTTGTGGTAGGAGCGCCGCACCGTCCAGCGCGAACGGTAGCGCAGCATATCGTTGCCGACGAAATCGACTTCCGCCCAGGCCTCGGCCGCGCCGCGCCGCAGCAGCGAGCGCGGGTCCTGCGCCGACACCGTCTCGGCGCCGACGTCGGGCATCATGCTCACGTTGCCCTTCTTGTTGAGCAGGCGCGGGGTGGCGTCGTACAGCGCCAGGCACAGGGCGTCGAGCAGGGTGCTCTTGCCGGCGCCGGTCGGCCCGCTGATGGCAAACAGCCCGCTCGACGCCAGCGGTTCCTGCTCGAAATCGACAGTGAATTCGCCCGCCAGCGAAGCCAGGTTTTTGCCGGCGATTTTCAGGATTCTCATGCCGCGCCGCCCAGCATCAATTCAGCGAATGCGCTTTGCTGCTCCATGGGCGCATCTTCGCCAAACCGCTGCAGATACAGGCGGCGAAAAATATCGTCGGGTTGCAGCTGCGCCAGTTGGTCGAGCGAGAGCGCATCTTCCTCCGGCGAGCCGCCCTGGTGGCGGCGTGTGAGCTCGATCTTGGCCAGCCGCACCGGTTTGCCGTCGATGGCCGACTCGATCCGCGCGCGCAGGCCGGGTTCGGGCGCCTCTAACAGGATCCGCACTTCCAGATAGGGCTGGGCGTGCTGCGGCAACGCCGGCAAGGCCAGCGCGGCCAGCGCCGCCAGCGCTTCTTCGAGCGGCGCGGGTTGCGCCGGCACCCGCAGCAGCTCGACCGCGCGCGGCACCGGCAGCGGCGTGACCGCGCGCGCGGCGCCTTCGTGCAGGTCGACCCGCAGTACCTGGTGGCGGTAGCCGACCTCGGAAAACGACAGCGGCAGCGGGCTGCCCGAATAGCGAATATGTTCCTGCTGGCCGACCCGCTGCGCCAGGTGCAGGTGGCCCAGCGCGGCGTAGGCGATCGCCGGATCGAACATCGCCGCCGACAGCGATTCGGTGCCGCCGATGACGATGCGCCGCTCCGAATCGAGCGAGGCTTCGCCGCCGACCATGTGGCAGTGGCCCATGGCGACGATGGCCTGGCCGGCTGCGCGCCCGGCCAGCGCCTGGGCGAACGCTTGTTGATAGAGCAGGGCGATGCCGCTCGCGTACGGGTCGGCAGGCGCCGCCTCGCCGTCGGCCAGCGTCACGCGCGGCAGGTCGCCCGGCCGCAGGAAGGGCACCGCCAGGCACCATGCCTGCACGCTGCCGTCCTTGCCATGCAAGGGCACCAGCATGCGCGCCAGATCGGGCGTGCCGTCGGCCAGCCGCAGCACGTGGCCGATCACGCTGGTGCCGTGCGCTTCAAGCAGCGGCGCCGGCGCTTCGATGCGGCCTGGCGAATCATGGTTGCCGGCGATGACGACGATGTCGAGCTGTGGCGCGCGCGCCCGGGCCTGCTGCAGGAAGCGGTAGAACTGCTTGTGGGCGGCGGCCGACGGATTGGCGTTGTCGAATACGTCGCCGGCGATCAGCAGCGCGTCGGCCTGTTCGCTGACGATGGTATCGAGCAGCCAGTCGAGAAAACACTGGTGCTCATAGGTGCGTTCGTAGTTGTGGAGGGTCTGGCCAAGGTGCCAGTCGGAGGTGTGCAACAGCCGCATGAGATCGCTAGAGGAGAACAAGTCAATCGTCCACTATAGCGCAGAGTCGCGGGCCGCACGGCGCGCGCTTTTGAGTAAAATGGACGGATGACGGAATTGACCTTATCGCTACAAGGCGCGCGCGCACTGCACCTGGCCGCCCAGGGCATGCTGCGCGCGCCGCGCCGCAAGGCCGTCAAGGCCGACGTGCTGGCGGCGATCCGGCGCATGGGCATGCTGCAGATCGACACCATCAGCGTGGTCGCCCGCAGTCCCTACCTGGTGCTGTGGAGCCGTCTCGGCGACTACCCCATTGCCTGGCTCGAAGAGCTGCTGGCCGAAGGCGCGCTGTTCGAATACTGGGCCCACGAAGCCTGCTTCGTGCCGATCGAGGATTACGGCTTGTACCGGCACCGCATGCTCGATCCCTCGGCCATGGGCTGGAAGTATTCGGCCGACTGGATGCGCGAGCGGAAGGCCGAGGTCGAGGCGGTCCTGGCCCACATCCGCGCCAATGGCCCGACCCGTTCCTCCGATTTCGAGCGCAGTGATGGCCAGAGCGGCGGCTGGTGGCAATGGAAGCCCGAGAAGCGCTCGCTCGAAGTGCTGTTTACGTCGGGCGCGCTGATGATCGCGCGGCGCCACAACTTCCAGCGCGTGTACGACCTGGCCGAACGCGTGCATCCGGCCTGGCATGATGCCATGCTGCCCTCGATGGAAGCGACGCGCCGCCAGTTCGCGCTGCACACGGTGCAGGCGCTGGGCGTGTGCAAGGCCGACTGGATTCCCGATTACCACCGCACTCGCCGGCCCCACGCCGATCCGGAGCAACTGGTGGCCGAGGGCGCGCTGCTGCGCGCGCACGTGGCCGGCTGGACGCAGCCGGTCTACATCCACCCGGCCAACGAGGCGCTGGCGCGCCAGGCGGCGGCCGGCGAGTTGACGGCCAGCCTGTGCAGCGTGCTGTCGCCCTTCGACCCGATCGTCTGGGACCGCCGCCGCGCGCTCGAACTGTTCGGTTTCGATTACCGCCTCGAATGCTACACGCCGGCCGAAAAGCGCCGCTACGGCTACTTTTGCCTGCCGCTGCTGCGGCGCGGCGCGCTGGTCGGGCGGGTCGACGCCAAGGCCCACCGGCAAGCCGGGCGCTTCGAACTCAAGTCGCTCCAGCTCGAACCTGGCGTGCGCCTGAGCGAGCGCTTGTGCGCCGACCTCGCGCTGGCGCTGCGCCGCTGCGCCCGCTGGCACGGCTGTCGCGAGATCAGCGTCGGCCACACCGTGCCGACCAGTTTCGGCGCGGCGCTGCAAGCGGCTTTGTCAAGTTCCGACCCCTCCTAATTCTGCTAGGGCCGTGGCGTCAACAGCGTTTATGCGTTTGCGCTAGATCAAACCCCAGGCTGTCGGGGTTCTTTACACTGCTTCTTCTGGGCCGATGAAAAGAAAAACACGGCAGGCCCGCACAACACAACGAAACCCTGGCGCGAACCCGTTGCAGATCCTGCGGCCGGCTCCTCCGTCGGTGGACCATAGAGGAGAACGAATGTTAACTGCGACCTATACCCTGGTAGCTTTATCGGTAGAGCAAGCGAGCGTCCGCGTCAGTCTGCAGTCATTACAGAAACTTTTGCATGCCAATTTCCTGCACCAGAGCGCCCTGACGCCGGGCCAGGTCGATTACGCCTGCGAGGCCTTGCGCCGCCTTTACGACACTTGTCATTGGCGCAAGATTGAAAAATTCCTCATTCCGGCGATCCGCCGCGTGGCCGGTCAGGCCGACCAATTGCTGGCCGAACTCGAAGCGCTCAACCATGCCGCCGCTGAAGCCATGGAGCAAGCACTCGGCCACGCGCCGGCCAAAGCCATCGACTCGCCGATGCGGGTGAACGAATTTTGCGGCGCCATCGAGCGGTTTTGCAGCGCCTTGCTCGTTCGCCTCGAGCGCGAGGAAAAGGAATTGTTTCCGGTGGCGCGGGCCGGCATTTCCGGCGAAGCCTGGTTCTCGATCGCCAATCAAATGCTGGCGCACGATGCCTATGTGCAGGAATGCAAAAATACTGGCCCGATGGCGGTCGCAGTCGCCACGGCATCAAGCCGGCGCCGCCAGCAGGTCGCGGAGCGCACCACCGTGACACATTGAGCCGATATACTGCACTTATTCTTGCTTAACCCTCAAGGAAGCGGGCCAGAAGGCGCACTGAGCCGCCTTCCTGACCGCTCCCGCAACGAAAGCGTCGAAGGTCGGCGCAGGTTCTTGCTATGATGGCGGTTTTGAATGATTAAGCTGACGTCATGTTCGAATTTCTCTTCAAGCGACCGGGCGACAAGCCCGACGAGACGCCAGCCGGGCAGGGCGCCAACGCGAAGCAGGCCGCGTCCGGCAATGCCGGTGGCAACGCAGGTGGCAGCCCCGGTGGTGGCGGCGGCGCCCAGCGCGCCGAACGCGTCGAGCAGGCCGAACGGCTGAAACACGTTGCCGGCGACGAAGCCGCCGCGGTCGAATTCATCCTGCATTCCGATTTTTCCGAACTGCGCCTCGCGGCCGCCGAATTCGTGCATTCCGCGGCCCAGCTCGAAAAAGTCCACGCCGCCATCCGCAATACCGACCGCCGCGTCGCCAAGCTGATGCAGTCGCGCCTGGACGCCATTCGCCATCACCAGGCCGAACTCCAGCGCGGCCAGGCCTGCATCGACCAGGCCCGCCTGCTGCTGCTCGACGACAAGCTCACCCCGAACCATGTGGCCGAGCTCGACCGCCGCTGGTCCGTCATCGCCGCGCCCGAACTGCGCGCCGAATTCGACGCCGCCCGCCTGGCCCTGGCCCAGCGCCTCGAAGCCCAGGTCACCTTGCAGCGCGGCGTAATCGACAGCGTGGCCGAACTGCGCCAGCTGGGCGCATCGGCGCTGCCGGCCGAGGAATTGACGGCCCGCCTCGAAGACCTGGCCAGCCGTCACGCCGCCGCGCTGGCGGCGCCGGAACACGCTTTGCTGCCGCGCCAGCTGCTGGCCGAATTCGCCGCCGAACACGCGCGCGTGGCCGCCGGTCTGGACGCGCGCGCGCAGGGCCAGGCCGCAACGGCGCAGCGCGACGCGCAACTGGCCGTCTGGGAAGCCACGCCGCCCGCCACGCTCGACGCCGACGCGCTCGGCAAGGAGTGGCGCAAGCTGCCGGCCGCGCCGGAAGGCGACGCCGCCGTCGCGCTGCAACAGCGTTTCGACGCCTTGCTCGCCACCATTCCGCAAACCACACGGCCGGCGCGCGAGCCGCGTCCGCCCAAGGTCGCGCAAGCGCCCGACCAGCGCATCCTCGACGCGCTCGACGCCATGGAGGCGGCGCTGCAGCACGGCTCGCTGGCCAGCGCGGCCGAACACGACAAGCTGCTCAAGGACGCTAAGGGCGTGAAGTTGTCGGGTCCGCTGGCCGACCGCCTGGCGCACGCCCGCAGTGAACTCAAGCGCCTGTCCGACTGGGCGCGCTGGGGCGGCAACGTCTCGCGCGAGGAACTGATCAAATCGGTCGAGCAGCTGGCGACCCAGAAGCTGCCGATGGCGGAACTGGCCAAGAAGGTCGGCAGCATGCGCGAGCGCTGGAAGGCGCTCGACACCCTGTCGGGCGCCGCTCCCAAGAGTTTGTGGGAACGCTTCGACAGCGCCTGCACCGCCGCCTACGCGCCGGCCGCCGCCCACTTCAAGCACCTGGCCGACGAGCGCCATACCAACGCCGCCAAGGCCAAGGCGATCATCGACGAAGCGGCCGCCGAAGCGGGCAAGGTCGGCGCCGGCGAGGCGATCGACTGGAAGCACCTGGCCTCCGCCGTGCAGCGCCTGCGCCTGGCCTGGAGCCACCTGGGCGCCATCGACCGCAAGGAGAAGAAGCGCCTCGACCAGCAGTTCACCGACGCCCTCAACGTCCTGCAAGGGCCGCTCGAAGGCCAGCGCAAGACCGAGGTCGCGCGGCGCGAGGCGCTGATCGAACAGGTCGCCGCCATCAATCCGCACGATCGCCATTCGCTCGACCTGCTGCGCCAGCTGCAAGAGAAGTGGCAGGAGTACGCGCGCGCTTTGCCGCTCGAGCGCAAGTCCGAGCAGGCCTTGTGGCAGCGCTTCCGCGCGGCGTGCGACGCCGTCTTCGCCAAGCGCAAGGAAAGCGCGCACGCGGCCGACACCGAGCGGCGCGGCCACCAGCACGCCAAGGAAGCGATCATCGCCCGTCTTGAGGCGGCCGCGTCCGACATCGACACCGTCGGCGCCGGCAAGCTGCTGCGCGAAGCGGCGGCCGAGTGGCACACCATCGGCGCGGTCCCGCGCGCCAACGAGGCCAAGATCGACAAGCGCTACCAGGCGGCGATCGCGGCGATCCATCAGCAGGCCGACAACGCGCGCCGCGCCGCCGGCCTGGCCCAGGCCAGCGCGCTGCGCGACAAGCTGCGCCTGTGCCAGTCGATCGAATCGGCGGTGGCCGACAGCGGCAACGCCGAGCCGTCCGCCTTCAACTGGGAAGAGCGCTGGACCGCCTTGCCGGCGCTCAGCCACGATTACGAGCAGGTGCTGCACGCGCGCTTCCGCGCCGCGCTGACCGCCTTCACCTCGGGCCAGCGCGAAGGCTATGCGCGCGTGCTCGAGCAGAACAAGCCGCGCCTGCTGCAGGAAGTGCTGCGGCTTGAAATCGCCGCCGGCATCGACAGCGGCAGCGAGTTCGCCCGCGACCGCCTCAAGCTGCAGGTCGAAACGCTGCAGTCCTCGCTCAAGTCGGGCCAGAAGCCGGTCTCGCAGTCGGCCCAGTTCGTGCAACTGTGCGCGATGCCGGCCCTGGTCGACGACCGCACCGCCTCGCGCATCGAGCAACTGTTCACCCGGATCGGCAAGGAAGCGCGATGATCCAGGTGCGGGTGCAGACGGCCGAGTTCGACCTCGGCGCCGAGATCGCGGCCCTGCGCGCCGGCGACGCGCGCGTGGGCGCGGTGGTCAGCTTTGTCGGCACCGTGCGCGACCTGAACGAGGGCGCCAGCGTGTCCGCCCTCGAACTCGAACATTATCCGGGCATGACCGAGCAGTCGCTCGAGGCCATCGTCGCGCAGGCCAGAGCGCGCTGGCCGCTGTTCGGCGCGCTGGTGGTACATCGGGTCGGGCCGCTCGCGCCGCAAGACCAGATCGTGCTGGTGGCCTGCAGCGCGGCCCATCGCGGCGAAGCCTTCGCCGCCTGCGAGTTCATCATCGACTACCTCAAGACCGACGCGCCGTTCTGGAAAAAAGAACAGACCCCCGACGGCGCGCGCTGGGTCGACGCCCGCGTCACCGACCACGCCGCCACCGCGAAGTGGACCGCCGCATGACCTGGCTGGCGGTGGGCCTGGGCGCGGCGCTGGGCGCCTGGCTGCGCTGGGGACTGGCGCTCTGGCTGGGCAGCATGCACGCCAAGATCCAGCTCGGCACCCTGGTGGCCAACCTGGCCGGCGGCTACATGATCGGCGTCGCACTGGGATTTTTCGGCGCCACGCCCCAGCTCACGCCTGAATGGCGGCTGTTCATCGTCACCGGCTTCCTCGGCGGGCTGACCACCTTTTCCAGCTTTTCCGGCGAGGCGATGGTGCTGCTCCAGCGCGGCGACTACGGCTGGGCGCTGCTGCATTCGGCGATCCACCTGGTCGGCTCGATCGCCTGCTGCATGGCCGGTTTCGCCACCTGGCGTGCGCTGGCGGCTTAATCATCGGACTACAATTAGAGTCAATCGATGTCTTGAAAATGCCTTCCGGACGCCCAATCTTGCAATCATGTTAGGCATTTAACTGGGAGCAAGAACATGCGGCAAGACAAATTGACCACCAAGCTGCAAGAAGCGCTGTCCGATGCGCAGAGCTTGGCTGTAGGCAACGACAACCAATATATCGAACCGGTCCACCTGCTCACGGCCCTGCTGGGTCAGGACGACGGCGGCGCGCGCTCCCTGCTGCAACGCGCCGGCGTCAACCTGGGCGGGCTGACCAACGCCCTCAAAAGTGCGCTCGAGCGCCTGCCCAAGGTCACCGGCACCGGCGGCGAAGTCCAGGTCGGCCGCGAGCTGATGTCGGTGCTCAACCTGGCCGACAAGGAATCGCAAAAACGCGGCGACCAGTTCCTGTCGAGCGAAATGGTGCTGCTCGCGCTCACCGACGACAAGTCCGACGCCGGCAAGCTGGCGCGCGAATTCGGCGTCACCCGCAAAAGTCTCGAAAGCGCCATCGACGCGGTGCGCGGCGGCCAGGGCGTCAATTCGCAGGACGCCGAGGGCCAGCGCGAGGCGCTCAAAAAATACACGCTCGACCTGACCGAACGGGCCCGTCTCGGCAAGCTCGATCCAGTGATCGGCCGCGACGACGAGATCCGCCGCGCCATCCAGGTGCTGCAGCGGCGCACCAAGAACAACCCCGTGCTGATCGGCGAGCCTGGCGTTGGCAAGACCGCCATCGTGGAAGGCCTGGCGCAGCGCATCATCAACGGCGAGGTGCCCGATTCGCTCAAGGGCAAGCGCGTGCTCTCGCTCGACATGGCCGCGCTGCTGGCCGGCGCCAAGTACCGTGGCGAGTTCGAGGAACGCCTCAAGTCGGTGCTCAAGGAACTCGCCATGGACGAGGGCCAGACCATCGTCTTCATCGACGAGATGCACACGATGGTCGGCGCCGGCAAGGCCGAAGGCGCCATGGACGCTGGCAATATGCTCAAGCCGGCCCTGGCGCGCGGCGAGCTGCACTGCGTGGGCGCCACCACGCTCGACGAGTACCGTAAATACATCGAGAAGGACGCCGCGCTCGAACGGCGCTTCCAGAAGATCATGGTCGAGGAGCCGAGCGTCGAGGCCACCATCGCCATCCTGCGCGGCCTGCAGGACAAATACGAGCTGCACCACAAGGTCGCGATCACCGACCCGGCCATCATCGCGGCGGCCGAGCTGTCGCACCGCTACATCAGCGACCGCTTCCTGCCCGACAAGGCGATCGACCTGATCGACGAGGCGGCCTCGAAGATCAAGATCGAGATCGACTCCAAGCCCGAGGTGATGGACAAGCTGGAACGGCGCATCATCCAGCTCAAGATCGAGAAGGAAGCGGTCAAGAAGGAGAAGGACGAGTCCTCGCGGCGCCGGCTCGAACTGATCGACGACGAGATCGCCCGGCTCGAACGCGAGTACAACGATTACGAGGAAATCCTCAAGTCCGAAAAAGCCATGGTGCAGGGGACCACCCACATCAAGGAAGAGATCGAGCAGGTGCGCCACCAGATGGAGGAAGCGCGCCGCGCCAGCAACTGGGGCAAGGCGTCCGAACTCCAGTACGGCAAGCTGCCCGAGCTTGAGGCGCAGCTCAAGAGCGCCGAGGCGGCGGCCAGCCAGCAGGACGCCGGCGCCAAGCCGAAGCTGCTGCGCACCCAGGTCGGCGCCGAGGAAATCGCCGAGGTGGTCTCGCGCGCGACCGGCATTCCGGTCTCGCGCATGATGCAGGGCGAGCGCGACAAGCTGCTGCACATCGAGGAAAAGCTGCACGAGCGGGTGGTCGGTCAGGACGAGGCGATCGCCGCCGTGTCCGACGCGATCCGGCGTTCGCGCGCCGGCCTGTCGGACCCGAACCGGCCCTACGGCTCGTTCATGTTCCTCGGGCCCACCGGGGTCGGCAAGACGGAGCTGTGCAAGGCGCTGGCGTCCTTCCTGTTCGACACCGAGGAATCGATGATCCGCATCGACATGAGCGAATTCATGGAGAAGCATTCGGTGTCGCGCCTGATCGGCGCGCCGCCCGGCTATGTCGGCTATGACGAGGGCGGCTACCTGACCGAGGCAGTGCGGCGCCGGCCCTACAGCGTGATCCTGCTCGACGAGATCGAGAAGGCGCACCAGGACGTCTTCAACGTGCTGCTGCAAGTGCTCGACGACGGTCGCATGACCGACGGCCAGGGCCGCACGGTGGACTTCAAGAACACCGTCATCGTGATGACCTCGAACCTGGGATCGCAGAAGATCCAGTCGATGGACAGCGACGATCCGGGCGTGGTCAAGCTGGCGGTGATGGCGGAGGTGCGCGGGCACTTCCGACCCGAGTTCATCAACCGGATCGACGAGATCGTGGTGTTCCATGGCCTCGACGAGAAGAACATCGGGGCGATCGCCAAGATCCAGCTGCGCGCGCTCGAACAGCGGCTCGAGAAGATGGAGATGAAGCTGGAAGTCACGGAAGAGGCGTTGCAGAAGATCGCCGAGGCGGGCTACGATCCGGTGTATGGCGCGCGGCCGTTGAAGCGGGCGATCCAGCAGCAGATCGAAAATCCGCTGTC
>JBDSTZ010000189.1:0-13307 GCA_039927975.1 Massilia sp.
GTTTGAAGACCGGCTTCCGCAGACTTAAACGAAAACCCGTTTACACAGAATTCGGTACACCCCCAGCAGCTCGCGCTCAACATCATGACGCCGAACGAACAGTTGTTGCACAAGCAGTTGTCGGACCGAGAATTCGAAGTGTTCTCGCTGCTCGTCGGCGGCAAGTCGATCACCGAGATCGCCAACAGCCTGCACCTTTCCGTAAAAACCGTCAGCACGCACAAGACCCGCATCATGCAAAAGATGGGCATGACCTCGCTGTCGGAAATGGTGCAGTACGCGGTGGCGCATCGCCTGTTGTCGCCGTTCCGCACCTGACGATATCTGATCAATAAGAGCGACGAAAAGTTTTAGACATTTGTGTCGCAAGTTTGTGCCATTTCGCCTCACGCGCTTCCCGCAACGACCGCCATTCCGGTCCCCGTCCAACGCCGCCGCATCCGCCGTTTCCCCTATGAGAGCGGGCCGCCTACCTAAGACGAATCCTACAAAGGCACGCTCCATCCTACCTACAGATTCAGCGTTCCCTGATATCAAAGCCGAACTCGTGTTGGCATACTAAATCCAGCGATTCAACTTGCTTCCCGTTCATTTCCCGACAAGGTAAGCAGCTTAACCGCGCTGTTCCATCACGCTGAAGCACCGGTCCCGCAAGCACCGATCGCTGTTCCAACTTGTGATTGCCTGCAACCTGAAACTTCGCGTTCCTTCACCTGGAGATGAGAATGATGTCCTCACAAACGTCAGAAGCCCGCCCCGCCACGTCATCGACCGTTCACTCCTCGCCGATGGAAGCGGGGCGTCAACGGCAGGGCCGTCTGTGGTCCAACCTGAAAGAAGTATGCGACCTGCTGCATATCGCGGCGGCCGTATCGGTCAACACCGAAGAATTACTGTTTCAACACGTACAGTTCAAGACCGGCCAGCGCGTCCACACCATCGGACAAGCCTTCGACACCCTCTACATCGTCAACTCGGGCTTCCTCAAGACCGTGCTCATCGACGAGTTCGGCAACGAGCAGGTGCTCAGCTTCCCGATGAAGGGCGACATGCTCGGCGTGGACGGCATCCACACCCGTCACTACGCGTCGGAAGCGGTCGCGCTGTCCGATTGCGACCTGATCCTGCTGCCGTTCAAGAAATTGACCGCGCTCGGCCGCGTCCACCTCGAGCTCGAAAACGTCATGTACGGTGTGATGAGCCGCGAACTGGTGCGCGAGCAAGCCATGATCGGCATGCTGGGCGCGCTCAGCGCCGAAGCCCGCGTGGCGCGCTTCCTGGTGTCGCTGGCCGACCGCTTCGCCGCGATGGGCTATTCGAGCAAGCTGTTCAATCTGCGCATGACGCGTCACGAGATCGGCAGCTACCTCGGCCTCACGCTGGAAACCGTCAGCCGCACGCTGTCGGCGTTCAATGAAATTGGCCTCATCACCGTCGACCAGCGCACCATCGGCATCAAGGACGCCGAAGCGCTCAAGACGTTGCGCCGGCTGCCGCCATCGCGCTCGCGCGCCAAGAGCAATGCGGCCAAGCAAAAGGCCGAAGCCGAACAAGCCGGCGACGACACGGTTCTCGCCGCCACCATCTGATCGATTGGCAGCATCCGCTCCGGCCCAAACCCCGCCAGAGCCCCGCCCGCCGCGCAGCGACCCTGCGCGGCGGGTTTCTTTTTGACCTAGCCGGTCGGTACCCCGCCCGGCTGCGCATGACGAAAAAAAGCCGGCTACTCCTGCGAGGGCCGGCTTTCGTTTTGTTGTCACTGCGCGTCGGATGGACTGAGCGCCTGGGCGCAGCGAACGATGCTCACTGGCCGCCTGTCAAATGGGCTGAGCGGCAGGTGCGCAGCGAGCGATGCTTACTGGTCGCGCGTCAGCACGCCATTGTTGAGCTTGACCTTTTCACCCACGCGGAAACCCGGATCGTTCGGGTAGTCGAGCGTCTGGGTGCCGCCGTTGGGGAAACGCAGCACCACTTCGTAGTGATGCGTACGCTTGGCGTTGCGCTCGATGTTGCGGCCGGCGTAGGCGCCTGCCGCAGCGCCGGCCACTTGCGCGGCAGTGCGGCCATTTCCATCGCCAATCTGGCTGCCGATCAGGGCGCCGACCACGCCGCCGCCGATGGTGCCGAGGTAACTGCCGTCACCATTGACTTCGATGGGGTTGACCGCCTCGATCGTGGCGCAGTTGGTGCAATAGCGCACCACGCGCGGCGCGCTCTGCACGGCAGCGACCAGCAGCGGCTTGCCGAGCACCGAGGTAGCGACCCTGCCGTTTTGCGAGCGCAAGGTGGCGGTGACGGCGCTGTTCGGCGCGATGCGGTCGGCGCGGCGGATCGTGTAGCTGCCTTCATATTCACCCGGCCGTACTTCCGGCAGGAAGAACACGCCGCGCGCGCCATTGATGGCCAGCTCGACCTTGGCGTCGGGCGTGCCGCGCAGGCGGAACACGAGTTCGTTGCCGGCGGTCAGTTCGTCGTTGCCGGTCACGTCGAAGCGTTCAATGCGCGGCAGGTCGGCCAGCTCGCCGCGGCGTTGTGCAACACGCGGGCCGGGGCCGCGCATGACCGACTCGGCCAGAATCGCGCTGCTGACCTGGTTGCCAATACGCAAATTGGCCGTCACCGCGCTGGCGGCAGTGATGCGGTCGCGGCTGCCGATGGTGTAGGTGCCCTGGTACTGGCCGGGTTCGGTTTCGACCAGCGCCAGGTTGCGGTTGGCGCCGTCGATGCGCAGGGTGGCCTGGCCGCCCGGCGTGCCGTACAGATCGAAGTTGAGCTCGGCGCCCGGCGTGAGCCTGCGCACTTCGTCGACGTTGAAGCCACGGATGACCGGCGCGCGGACCGCCTGGCTGGAATATTGCTGGGCCTGGGCAGGCACGCTGGCCACGCTCATGGTCAGCAGTGGAAGTGCCGCCATCAGGGCGGTGAGCAGTTTGGTTGAAGTAGCGATGATATTCTCCTTGTTGTTGTACAGCGCCGCCGTTTGTTGCCGACGATGAAGCGAAGTTACGCCGAGCTGGTCTGACCGTCCGTTCGTTACCGAACCAAGTGCACGGCATCCCCGCTGGTGACAAAAATCCGGTCGCCGGCCTCCGGCGTAACCGAAAAGCCGCCGGTGAAGGCGCCGAAGGAAGGCAGGATCATGCGGCGCTCGCCGATCACGAAGCACGGCAGGCGCAGCGCATCGAAACGGGTCGCCAGCAGAAACGTCGGATGTACGTGGCCGGCCAGCGCATAGCCGCCTGTGTCGAGATCCGGATGGTGGCACAGCGAAAACGGCCCGCGCGCATGCGGCTCGTCGACCAGTTCGATGCCGAGCGCCGCGGCGGGGTCGCCGGCGTGGCGGTCGTGGTTGCCGCGCACCAGGGTCAAGCCGAGCGTGTGATGGCGCCCGCGCCAGGCCAGCATCGCCGTCTGGGTCGCGCTGGCGTGGGCCGCGCGGGCGTGCAGAAAGTCACCCAGGAAGATCATCTCGCGGGTCCGGTAGCGCGCCATCAGGGCGTCGAGCGCCGACAGGTTCTGCGAGGTCGTCCCGCGCGGCACCGGCACGCCGAGCGCGCGGAACGAGGCGGCCTTGCCGAAGTGGATATCGGCGACGATCAGCACTTCGTGCGCCGGCCAGTAGACCGCCTTGTCGGCCAACAGCAGCAGCGTTTCGCCGGCCACCTGTACGCTGTATTCGCTCATGGGGTGGCCGCCTTTTCCAGTTCGCGCACCATCCGCGCGACCCTGTCGGACAGCTTTTCGGTGGTGACTTTTTCGCGGAAGCGCTCGACCATCAGCGCGAAGCCGAAGGGCGTGGCGCGCCGCACCTCGCGGAAGGCGACCGCGCGCGCATGCAGTTCGACGAGGGTGTCGCGCAGGCGCGTGAGTTCGAGTTCCTGCTCCATCACCTCGCGCTGCGCCTGCGTCAGCAGCAGGTTGCCGGCGTCGTGTTTGCGAAAGACTTCGAAGAACAGCGAAGACGAGGCCTGGATCTGGCGCGTGCTCTTCGGCTGGCCCGGATAACCCTGGAACACCAGCCCGGCGATGCGCGCCACCTCGCGAAAGCGCTGCTGCGACAGCTGGGTCGCGTTCAGGCTGCTCAGCACATCCTCGAGCAGCAGGTCGGTCGAGAACAGCGCCACGTCGGCACCCCTGGCGCCCCTGAACACCATGGCCCAGTCGACCGCCTCGGCGGCCAGCAACTCGAAGCCATAATCATTGATCGCGATAGAAAACGTGATCGGTTGCTGGCGGCCGATGCGGTAGGCGAACAGCGACGCGAGTCCCATGTGGACCGAGCGGCCGGCGAACGGGTAGACGAATAAGTGATAGCCCTCGCGGCTCTTCATGCTTTCGACCACCAGGGTGTCGATGGTGGGCAGCGCCGACCAGCGCTGCTGGATTTCGATCAGGGGCCGCAGCGCCTCCATCTCCGGCCCATTGAATTGACCCAGCGCGGCCAGGCGCAACTGCTCCAGCGCGGCGTGCGCCAGCTCGGACGACAGCGGCATCTTGGCGCCCTGCCAGCGCGACACGGCGCCACGGCTGCCGGTGGCGCGCTTGACGAACGCCGTCATCTCGTGCACGCGGATGAATTCAAGAATGCGCCCGCCGAACAGGAAATGGTCGCCCGCCTTCAGGCGCGAAATGAACGATTCCTCGACCGTGCCGATACGCCCGCCGCTCATGTACTTGACCTGCATGTTGGAGTCCGAGACGATGGTGCCGATGCCCATCCGGTGGCGCCGTCCGATCGCCACGTTCGGCACCCGGTACACGCCCTCCTCGTCCGGCAGCACGCGCTGGTATTCAGGATACACCGTCAGGCTCTGGCCGCCGCGCGCGACAAAATCGAGCGCCCACTGCCATTCCTCGTCGCTCAGGTGGCGGTACGACCAGGCGCCGCGCACTTCGGCCAGCAGCGCCTCGGAGCGGAAGCCGCCGCCCAGCGCCACCGTGACCAGGTGCTGCACCAGCACGTCGAAGGGCTTGTTGGGCACCAGGCGCGCCTCGATGCGGCGGCTGATGACGGCCTGTTTGGCGCCCGCCGCCTCCAGCAGTTCGAGGCTGTTGGTCGGCACCAGCGTGACGCGCGAGATGCGTCCCGGCGCGTGGCCGCTGCGGCCGGCCCGCTGGAGCAGCCGCGCGATGCCCTTGGCGCTGCCGATCTGCAGCACCCGTTCGACCGGCAGGAAGTCGACGCCCAGATCGAGGCTGGCGGTGCAAATGACCGCTTTCAGCGCGCCCTTCTTGAGTCCCGTTTCGACCCATTCGCGCACCTCGCGGTCGAGCGAGCCGTGATGCAGGGCGATCAGGCCGGCCCAGTCGGGCCGCGCTTCAAGGATGTTCTGGTACCACAGCTCCGATTGCGAGCGGGTGGTGGTGAACACCAGCGTGGCCTGGTACTGCTCGATCTCGTCGATCACCGGCATCAGCATCTGGATGCCGAGGTGGCCTCCCCAGGGAAAGCGCGAGACGTTCGGCGGAATCAGGGTGTCGACCCGGATCTCCTTGCGCAGGTCGCCCTCGACCAGCACCCCGCCGCCTTCGCCGAGCAGCACTTCGCGCGCCTGCGCCAGGTTGCCCATGGTGGCCGACAAGCCCCATACCACCAGCGCCGGCTGCCAGCGCCGCAGGCGCGCCAGCGCCAGCTGGACCTGCACGCCACGCTTGCTGCCCATGAGCTCATGCCACTCGTCGATGATGATCATGTCGAGCTGCGCGAACTGGGCCTGGGCGGCGGCGTGACTGAGCAGCAGCGACAGGCTCTCGGGCGTGGTGATCAGGGCCGATGGCAAGCCGCGCGACTGGCGCGCGCGCTCGGCGGAGGTGGTGTCGCCGGTGCGCGCGCCGATAGTCCAGCCGGGCGCCAGCGCGGCCGCCGATTCCTCCAGCGCGCGCTGAGTGTCCGCGGCCAGCGCGCGCATCGGCGTGATCCACAGCACCCGCAGCCCGGTGCTCTTGCGTTTGCCGGCCAGCGCGCCGCGCAGCAAGGCCGCCAGCCAGACGGCGTAGGTCTTGCCGGCGCCGGTGTTGGCGTGCAGCAGACCGGATTGGCCGGCCAGGGCCGCGCGCCAGACTGCGCGCTGGAAGGCGAACACCTTCCAGCCGCGCGCGGCGAACCAGTCGTCGATGGTCTGCGCCATCTGGCTCTTGCTCATGAACCGGCGGCGGCCAGCAGGCCCTTCAAGGTGTCGAGGGTATCGGCGTCGTCGATGCTCTTGTCGCCGCGCTGGCGCAGGATGCGCGGAAAGCGCACCGCGATGCCGGCCTTGTGGCGGGTCGACAGGGCGATGCCCTCGAAGCCGATCTCGAACACCATGGTCGGGCGCACGCTGCGCACGGGGCCGAATTTTTCCACCGTGGTCTTGCGGATGGCGTTGTCGACCACCGCGATCTCGGCGTCGGTCAGGCCCGAATAGGCTTTTGCAAACGGCACCAGCTTGCGCTCGCCCTGCTCGTCGGCGTCCCACACGGCGAAGGTGTAGTCGGTGTAGAGCGAGGCCCGGCGGCCATGCCCGGCCTGGGCGTAGATCAGCACCGCGTCGATACTGTAGGGATCGATCTTCCACTTCCACCAGGTGCCGACGTTCTTGGTGCGGCCAACGCCGTACTGGGCATCCTTCGCCTTGAGCATCATGCCCTCGACGCCGCGCGCGCGCGATTCGGTGCGGATGCCGGCCAGTTGCTCCCAGCTGGCCGCCTCGATCAGCGGCGAAATTTTCAAGGCATCCTGGCCGGCGCCGTGCACCAGCGCTTCGAGCAGCACGCGCCGCTCGTGCTGGGGCAGCGCGCGCAGGTCGACACCGTCTTGTTCCAGCAGGTCGTAGGCCACCAGCACGGCCGGCAGTTCGGCCAGCAGCTTGCTGGATAAAGTCTTGCGGCCGATCCGCTTCTGCAGATCGGCGAAGGGGGCCGGCCCGCCCTGCGCGCTCCAGATCAGGATTTCGCCGTCGATCACCGTGCCCTCGGGAAGGCGCAGCGCCGCCAGTTCGGGGAAGCGTTCGGTGATCAGGTCTTCGCCGCGCGACCACAGGTAGTTTTGTGCGCCGCGCCGCACCAGCTGGGCGCGGATGCCGTCGTACTTCCATTCGACCTGCCAGGTCGCCAGGTCGCCGAGGGCGGCCGGTTCGCCTTGCAGTTGATGGGCGAGGAAGAAGGGATAGGGCTGGCCGCCGCGCAGGCGGTGTTCCTGGTCCGACTGGGCGGCGATCAGTTGCAGGAAGCCGGCCGCGGTCGGCCGCACGCTGCCGTCGGTCCAGCCCATCAGGCGCTGGGCGATCAGTTTGCTGTCGACCGCCGCGATCTGCGACAGCGCGCGGGTGACCAGCAGGCGCGAGACGCCGACCCGGAAGCCACCGCCAATGAGCTTGGTGAGCAGGAAGCGCTCGCGTGCATCGAGCTCGTTCCAGAAGCTGAACAAGGCGTCGCGAATGATGTCGGGCTGGGCGCCGCGCAACGGGCCGATCCGCTCCTGCATCCATTCGGCCAGGCCGATGTCGCTGTGGCGCTCCGGCGGCGGCAGGATGTGGGCGATGGTCTCGGCCAAGTCGCCGACCGCCTGGTAGGATTCCTCGAACAGCCAGTCGTCAAGGCCCGCATACTCGATGGCGTACTGGCGCAGCAGCTTGCTCGGCACCGCCTGGCGCGGCTTGCCGCCGGCCAGAAAATACACCGCCCACGCGGCGTTCTCGGGGGCGGCGTGGCCGAAGTAGGTTTGCAGGGCGTCGAGCTTGCGGTTGGTGGCTGTGGTTTCGTCGAGTTCGGCGAATAGGCGGGCGAATTCACGCATCGCTGGCCTCCGGCGCGGGCTCCTGCGCCGCCTCCTGCGCGGGTGTGGACGCTACCGCCTCCTCCGCCTCGTCGTCGCCGTACTCGGTGTCGAAGCCGGCGGCGTCGAGGCCTTGCTGGCGCAGCCAGCGCACCATCACGGGAATCGAGCCGTGGGTGACGATCACGCGCGGCGCCTCGGTCGCGCGAATGGCCGTCATCAGGCCTGGCCAGTCGGCGTGGTCGGACAGCACAAAGCCGCGGTCGACCCCGCGGCGCCGGCGCGCGCCGCGCAGCTGCATCCAGCCGCTGGCGAAGGAGTCGCTGTAGTCGCCGAAGCGCTTCATCCATGGCGAGCCGGCGGCCGATGGCGGCGCGATGACGATAGCGGTGCGGATGGCGGCCTTGTCGACGTCGGTCACCATGACGGTCGGCGGCAGCGCCACGCCGGCGGCGCGGTAGACCCGGTTCAGTGGTTCGGCGGCGCCGTGGCAGATGATGGCGCCGATCGACGGATCGAGTCCGGAAAGGATGCGCTGGGCTTTGCCGAACGAGTAGGCGAACACCACGCTGGCCCGCCCCTCGGCGGCGTTGCGGCGCCACCAGCCGTTGATGTCGTCGAAGATCTCCTGCTCCGGCTGCCAGCGGTAGATCGGCAGGCCGAAGGTCGATTCGGTGATGAAGGTGTCGCAGAGCACCGGTTCAAAGGGCGTGCAGGTACGGTCCGGCTCGACCTTGTAGTCGCCCGAGGCGACCCAGACTTCGCCGCCGGACTCCATGCGCACCTGGGCCGAGCCGAGCACATGGCCGGCCGGGTGCAGCGAGATCATCACGCCGTTGTGGGTGACGCTCTGGCCGTATTCGAGGCCGTCGATATGGATGGGACCCAGGCGCGACTTGAGGATATCGACGCCGCTCGCGCTCGACAGGTAATGGCCGTGGCCGACGCGCGCGTGGTCGCCATGGGCGTGCGTGATCACGGCGCGGTCCACCGGGCGCCACGGATCGATGTAGAACTGGCCAGGCACGCAGTACAGGCCTTCTTTGCGGACCACTACCATGTCTGCCATGTGTGTCCTTTCTTGTTGTCGTTACAGAGTGCGCGGCGGCGGCGGGCGCCACCGCGCGCTAGGCCGGCGAGACGAAATCGGCCAGAAAAGTCCTTGTGGTTTTGTCCGGAAAGGCGATGGTTACCTGGTCGCCGGCCACGCTCTCCACGGTGCCGATGTCGTATTTGGGCACCCTCACCCTGGCGCCGATCTCGAACGCGGGCGCCACGGTGGCCGGCACCGGCTCGCTGTCGAATTCATCGTCGCGGATGTCGATTTCTTCCAGCGCGACCGGCGGGTTGAGGCAGTTATCGCAGCGGCAGCACTTCTCGAAGCCTTCGACGGCGTCGCCAAAATAATCGAGCAGCAGCTTCCAGCGGCAAAATACGCTGACCGCGTACGACACCATCTGCTCAAGCGCATCGCGGTCGCGCTCCTGTTTTTCAGCATAGACGTGGGCCATCTGCTCGTACAGCGCGGCGCGCGGCTCGACCGCCGTCAGCAGGTAATCGAGCTTGCGGTTCTGGCGCAGCAGGCGGCCGTCCTTGAGCATCTTGAGGCAGATCTTCAGCTTGGTGGCCGTCAGGTCTTCGAGCGCTTCGTGCAGGCTGTCGTAATCGAAGGACGATCCGGCCGCCAGCTTGCGGGCGGCCTCGTACACGGTCTTCAATTCCTCGGCGCCCGGATAGTGCTTCACCAGGAAGAACTGCTGCACCCGTTTGTCGTCCTGGAAGAACAGCAGGGTGCAGTCGGCGTCGGCGGCGTCGCGGCCGGCGCGGCCCGACTCCTGGTAGTAGGCTTCGAGGTTGGCCGGCATCTGCAGGTGGATGACGAAGCGGGTGTCGGCCTTGTCGATGCCCATGCCAAAGGCGTTGGTGGCGACCATCACGCGGCGTTCGCCGGCCATGAACAAGTCCTGGCTTTCCTTGCGCTCGGCCGCGCCCAGCTTGCCGTGGTAGAGGGCGACGCTCTCGCCGGCGTCCTGCAGGATCTGCACCATCTCTTCGGCCGCCTTGACGGTGGCGGCGTAGATGATGCCGACGCCCTCGGTCTGGCGCACGATCTCGAGCGCTTGCGCGTAGCGTTCATCGGCGTTGGTCACCTGGACCACCCGGTAGTGCAGATTGGGCCGGTAGATGCCGGTGTTGACGACCTTCATGCGCGGGCGGCCGAGCTGCGTGGCGATGTCGTCGATGACGTCCTGGGTGGCGGTGGCAGTGAGCGCCAGCACCGGCGGGCGCCCGAGCGCTTCGATGGAGGCGGCCATTTCAATGTAGGCCGGGCGGAAGTCGTGGCCCCATTGCGAGATGCAGTGGGCTTCGTCGATGACGACCAGGTCGATCTCGATCTGGCGCAGCACGGCCAGGAATTCCGGCATGGCCAGCCGTTCGGGGGTGCAGAAGACGATCTCGTGGCGCGCCGCGCGCAAGCCGGCCAGCGCGGTCTCCTCTTCCTCGCGCTTGAGGGTGCTGTTGAATTGCGAGACCGAGATGCCGAGCTCGGCGAGTTTTTCGAGCTGGTCTTTCATCAGCGAGATGAGCGGCGAGACGACGATGGTCGTGCCGCTGAGCATCTTGGCGGGAATCTGGTAGCAGAGCGACTTGCCGCTGCCGGTGGGCATGATGGCGAGCGTGTCTTTGCGGTCGAGCACGCTGTCGATCACTTGCTGCTGGCCGTCGCGCAGCCGTTCGATGCCGAACACCCTGCGCAACAGCTTGTTGATGGTGTGGCGGCGCATGGCGCGCAAGCCTTGGTGCATGAGGGTGGGGTCGTGTTTTGTCATGTCTCCAATGTAGAGCGCACGATAGACATTTTCCATAGGCGCAGACCTACACGGCGCGTAGGATGCTGGCCCCGCCGCTCGACATTGTCATTCAGACAGGGTCACGGCGCCTTGTCCTACAAAGTCGCGCTCGCTTGACCGATACGCCGGTTTTGAGGTATGGCCTAAGATGACATCATCGCCACACCACACCGCCAGGAGGACTCCATGATGCGCTTATTTCCCATGACATGGACCGCCTTGCACGTTGCCCTGGCCAGTGCCGCCGCCTATGTGTTGTGCTCGACGGATTTGCTGGCTGGCGGGGTGGTCTACTTCCACTAAACGCCAGCGCGCGAAGCGCCCGTCAAGACGGGCATTGCTTGCGCG
Organism: Massilia sp.; assembly: GCA_039927975.1. Classification (GTDB taxonomy): domain Bacteria; phylum Pseudomonadota; class Gammaproteobacteria; order Burkholderiales; family Burkholderiaceae_D; genus JBDSTZ01. The sequence continues at coordinate 10,954 of JBDSTZ010000189.1, forward strand.
AACTGGGCTCTTTAACTCGACGCGACGATCACTTGTGACGCTGCATTGACCACCGCCGCGATGCGGCCGACGTCACGCAGCTGCTGCGAGGACATGCCCTCCTGCTTCAACAAATCGAAGTGCGACTTGATGCAGAAGTGGCATTTGCCGATGATCGACGCCGACAGCGCGTACATCTCGAAGCGGCGCTTGTCGACCCCGCCATTGGTGGCGTAAGCGTTCATGCGCAACTGCGCCGGCTGGCTCTTGAGGTCGGCGTCCTCGGTCATGTCGACATAGGGATACCAGGCATTGTTCATGGCCATCAGGCTGGCCGCCGTCATGGCCGCCCTGCTCTCTTCTTCCGACAAGGCGCCACTGGCGAGGATCACGTCGATAATGGTGCGGCTCTTGGCCGCGAACGCCGCCGCCAGCGCCACGCCGACCGCATCGTTGCCTTCCAGGCTGGAGCGGGCAATGGTGCCGTCGATGTTAAGGCGGATATCCTTGGCGTAGTCGGGAATCAATTCCTTGATTGAATTAAGAAATTCCATTGAAAATTCCTATCATGTGGGGATTTAAAAACCCGCCGAAGCGGGTTGCTGTGTTTGCAGTCTTACAGCGTGGCGCCGCCCACCGAGCGGTTGCAAGGGCACAGTTCGTCCGTCTGCAGGCCGTCGAGGATACGCAGAATTTCGGTCGGGTTGCGGCCGACGTTCAGGTTGTTGACCGAGACGTGCTGGATGGTGTTGTCCGGATCGACGATGAAGGTCGCGCGCAGGGCCACGCCAGCGGCGGCGTCACGCACGCCGAGCATGTCGACCAGGGCGCCGGTGGCGTCGCCGAAGGAGTAGTGGTTCAGCTTGTTCAGGTCGGCGTGCTCACGGCGCCATGCCAGTTTGCAGAATTCGTTGTCGGTCGAACCGCCCATCAGGACGGCGTCGCGGTCAGCCAGTTGGCCGTTCAGTTTCGCGAATTCGACGATTTCGGTCGGGCAGACGAAGGTGAAGTCTTTTGGATAGAAATAGATGACTTTCCATTTGCCGGGGAACGATGCTTCGGTGATCGTCTCGAACGCGGACACGCCGTTTTCTTCGTGGTGGTTGAAGCCTGGCTTGGCCGCCGGGACGCTGAACGCTTCTAATTTTTCGCCAACAGTTTTCATGTTTTGATTCCTTGCGTGGTTTGGGAAAGGTGTGGGACGTAGTATAGAGCTATTGGAATCACATTTGAAATAGTATTTGTCTAGGTGGCCGATAGCCTGCGACTGTTGACACCTTGCCGTGCGTCTTCCTTCATGTCTTGGCGGCTAACTTGCCTGACAACTTGCCGGATAAAAACTGCGCCAGATACGGCGCGGTGGCGCTGGCTTTTTCCTTGGCCACCTGGCGCGGCGGGCCGGCGGCGACGATCGTCCCGCCGCTGTCGCCGGCGCCCGGACCGATGTCGATCACCCAGTCGCTGGCCGCCACCACGCGCATGGTGTGCTCGACCAGGATCACCGTGTTGCCGGCTTCGACCAGGCGATGCAGCTGCAGCAGCAGGCGGTCGACATCGGCCGGATGCAGGCCGGTGGTCGGTTCGTCCAGCACATACAGCATATTGCCGCGCGCGGCGCGCTGCAGCTCGGTCGCCAGCTTGATGCGCTGGGCTTCGCCGCCGGACAGTTCGGTGGCCGGCTGGCCCAGGCGCAGGTAGCCGAGCCCCACTTCGCGCAGGATGTCGAGCGAGCGGGCAATCGCCGGCTGGTCGGCGAAAAAGACGGACGCCGCGTCGACTGTCATGCCGAGCACCTCGGCGATGTGCTTGTCCTGGTAGCGCACTTCGAGCGTCTTGGCGTTGTAGCGCGCGCCGCCACAGGTCGGGCACGGCGCGTACACGCTGGGCAGGAACAGCAGCTCGACCATGACGAAGCCTTCGCCTTCACAGTGGGCGCAGCGGCCCTTGGCGACGTTGAAGGAGAAGCGGCCGGCGTCGTACTTGCGGGCGCGCGCCATTTTGGTGGCGGCGAACAGGCTGCGCACGTGGTCGAACAGGCCGGTGTAGGTGGCCAGGTTCGAGCGCGGCGTGCGGCCGATCGGCTTCTGGTCGACCCGCACCAGGCGCCGGATCGATTCCATGCCGTGAGTGATGCGCCCCTCGCTGATCGTGTCCTGCGCCTGTTCGAGCGCATCGCCCTCCTCCGCCTCGGCCGGCGGCGCGTCATGCCCGAGCGCGGCTGCCACCAGGTCGACCAGCACCTGGCTGACCAGGCTCGATTTGCCGGAGCCGGACACGCCGGTCACACTGGTCATCACGCCCAGCGGAAAGGCGACGTCGAGGCCATGCAGGTTGTTGCGGCTGACACCTTTGAGCTTGAGCCAGCCGTTCGGCGC
>JBDSTZ010000190.1:0-1973 GCA_039927975.1 Massilia sp.
AAGCCATCACCCTGCTGCCCGATCTGGATGCAGGCGCCACCGGCGCGATGACGGGCGGCGCCTACCCGGACGGCATACGCCCGATCGTGGATGCCTATGCCGCCGGCAACCGTGAGGAAGCCGTCGCCCAATACACCCGCTGGCTGCCGCTCATCAACTATGAAAACCGCCAGGGCGGCATCCTGACGGCCAAGGCGCTGATGAAGGAAGGCGGCGTGATCAGCTGCGAAGCAGGACGCCATCCGTTTCCGGCCATGCACCCCGACGTGCGCAAGGGCCTGCTCGAAACCGCGCGGCGCCTTGACCCAATGGTCTTGCGCTGGGCCAAATAAACCACCGACCGCAGCCCATCATCAGGACCTCTATGAGCCAACTGCACCACAACCTTATCAACGGCCAATGGACGCCGGGCAGCGTCGTCAGCGCCAACCTGAACCCTTCAGACCTGTCGGACGTGATCGGCGACTACGCCCAGGGCGACGCCTCCCAGCTCGACGCGGCGGTGCAGGCGGCCCAAGCGGCCTTCCCGGCCTGGTCCAGCTCTGGTATCCAGGCACGCTCGGATGCACTCGACAAGATCGCCACCGAAATTCTGGCCCGGCGCGAGGAGCTCGGCACCCTGCTCTCGCGAGAAGAAGGCAAGACCCGCGCCGAAGGCATTGGCGAGGCCACGCGCGCCGGCCAGATTTTCAAGTTTTTTGCTGGCGAATGCCTGCGCCTGGGCGGCGAAACCCTGCCCTCGGTGCGACCCAATATCGGCGTGGAGATCACCCGCGAACCAGTCGGCGTGGTCGGCCTGATCACGCCCTGGAATTTCCCCATCGCCATTCCGGCCTGGAAGATTGCGCCGGCGCTGGCCTTTGGCAACTGCGTGGTGTTGAAGCCAGCCGATCTGGTGCCGGGCAGCGCCTGGGCACTGGCCGAGATCATTTCGCGCTCAGGTATTCCTGCCGGCGTGTTCAACCTGGTCATGGGGCCGGGACGGGTGATCGGCGATGCGCTGGTCAACCATCCGGGCGTCAACGCCATCAGCTTTACCGGCTCGGTCGGCGTGGGCGGGCGCATAGCCGAGGCCTGCGCGAAAACCCTGAAGAAAGTGCAGCTCGAAATGGGCGGCAAGAACCCGCAGGTCATTCTGGACGATGCGGATCTCACGCAGGCGGTGGAACTGAGCGCGCAGAGTGCCTTTTATTCGACCGGCCAGCGCTGCACGGCGTCCAGCCGCCTCATCGTCACCGAAGGCATTTACCCGGCCTTTGTCAAGGCCTTGCAGGAACGCATGTCACGCATCAAGGTCGGCGATGCGCTGGCCGCTGGCACGGACATCGGCCCGGTGTCGTCACAGGCGCAGCTGGAGCAGGACCTGAGCTACATCGCCATTGGCGAGGCCGAAGGCGCGACCCTGGCCGTTGGCGGCGAGCGTATCGCCTGCCACACCGGCAGCGGAGCCCAGGGCTTTTTCATGGCACCGGCGCTGTTCAGCGAAAGTACGCCCGGCATGCGCATCAACCGCGAAGAGATCTTCGGCCCGGTCGCCAGCATCATCCGCGTGAAAGACTACGAAGCAGCGTTGGCAAGCGCCAACGACACGCCGTTTGGCCTCTCCGCCGGCATCGCCACCACGTCGCTGAAATACGCCACCCATTTCAAGCGGCACAGCCAGGCCGGCATGGTGATGGTGAACCTGCCAACCGCCGGCGTCGATTACCACGTTCCTTTCGGCGGCCGCAAGGGCTCAAGCTACGGTCCGCGTGAACAGGGCAAGTATGCGCAGGAGTTTTTCACCACCGTGAAGACGGCGTATACGCTGGCCTGAAACACGCGGCGGGCCAGCGCCGCAGTTCCGCGGGCATAGCGTCAGCTATCTAATCACTAGCAACTTACGCCCGTAAACACAGGGCCATAAGCGCATTTCTCTTGAAAAAATGACTTAGATGCGCACGGTGTCAGCCACGCGCTCGGCGCAAGCCAGG
>JBDSTZ010000191.1:0-13890 GCA_039927975.1 Massilia sp.
CCATGCGCGAGAGTGCATCGCGGCTGGCGGTGACGATCAGGTCGCAGCCGATCACCAGGTCGGCGCTGCCGGTGCCCACGCGGGTCGAGTGCAGGTCGGCCTGGTTGTCGGCCAGGCGCACGTGCGACATCACCGGGCCGCCTTTCTGGGCCAGTCCGCTCATGTCGAGTACGATCGCGCCCTTGCCTTCGACGTGTGCCGCCATCGCCAGGATCTGGCCGACGGTAACCACGCCGGTGCCGCCGATACCGGTGATCAGGATGCCGTACGGGTTGGCCGTGCTTTTCAGCGCAGGCGTTGGCAGCACCGGCGGCGCCGCTTCGGCGGTCGACGCCTTTTTCGGCTTCTTGAGCGAGCCGCCTTCCACCGTCACGAACGACGGGCAGAAACCGGTGACGCACGAGAAGTCCTTGTTGCAGGACGACTGGTTGATCTGGCGCTTGCGGCCAAGTTCAGTTTCGAGCGGCTCCACCGACAGGCAGTTCGACTGCACCGAGCAGTCGCCGCAGCCTTCGCACACGGCTTCGTTGATCACGGCGCGCTTGGCCGGATCCGGGTACTCGTTGCGCTTCCGGCGACGGCGCTTCTCGGAGGCGCAGGTCTGGTCGTAGATCATGGCCGACACGCCCGGGCAGTCGCGCAGTTCGCGCTGCACGTCCATCAGTTCGCTGCGATGGCGCACGGTCACGCCTTCGGCCCACTTGTAGTCGTCCGGGTATTTCTCGGGTTCGTCGGTGACGACGATGATCGGTCCCACGCCTTCGGCCGCGATCTGGCGGCTGATCATGCCGGGGTCGAGCGGGCCGTCGAATTCCTGCCCGCCCGTCATGGCGACGGCGTCGTTGAACAGGATCTTGTAGGTGATGTTGACCTTGGCCGCCACCGCCGCGCGGATCGCCAGTATCCCCGAGTGGAAGTAGGTGCCGTCGCCCAGGTTGGTGAACACGTGCTTCTCGTTGGTGAACGGCGCCTGGCCGACCCAGGTGACGCCTTCGGCGCCCATGTGGGTGAAGGTCGAGGTTTCGCGGTCCATCCACAGCACCATGTAGTGGCAGCCGATGCCGGCCAGCGCGCGCGAGCCTTCGGGCACCTTGGTCGACGAGTTGTGCGGGCAGCCGGAGCAGAAATACGGCGTGCGGTCGGTGTCGGGATTGGGTTTGAGGCCGGCGCTCTTGAGCACCAGTTCCTTCGCTTCCAGGAAGGCGATGCGTTCCTTGACGCGCTGCTCGACCGGATGGCCGGCGCAGTAGTGCGAAATGCGGCTGGCGATGGCGCGGGCGATCTGCGCGGGGTTCAGTTCGTAGGTGGCGGGCAGCAGCCAGTCGCCATGGCCGGTGCGGCCCTTGTTGCTCCATTCGCCGGTGTCGTCGAACTTGCCGACCACGCGCGGACGCTGGCCGTCGGGCAGGTTGTAGAGTTCTTCCTTAAGCGCGTATTCAAGAATCTGGCGCTTCTCTTCGACCACCAGGATTTCGTCGAGGCCCTTGGCGAAGGCTTGCACGCCCTCGGCTTCAAGCGGCCAGGTCATGCCGATTTTATAGAGGCGCAGGCCGATGTCGGCCGCGGCCCGCTCGTCGATGCCGAGGTCGGCCAGCGCCTGGCGGGTGTCGAGGTAGGATTTGCCGGCGGTGATGATGCCGATGCGCGGCGCGGGGCTGTCCCAGATGATGCGATTGAGCTTGTTGGCGCGCGCGTAGGCCAGCGCGGCGTACCACTTGAAGCTGTTCATCCGCACTTCCATGTCGAGCACGGTGTCGGGCCAGCGGATGTTCAGGCCGCCCTCGGGCAGGGTGAAGTCGGTGGGCGTGACGATCTGCACGCGCTCCGGGTCGAAATCGACCACCGCGCCGGACTCGATGATGTCGGTCACGCACTTCATCGACACCCACAGGCCCGTGTAGCGGCTCATGGCCCAGGCGTGCAGGCCGTAGTCGATGTATTCCTGGATCGACGACGGGTACAGCACCGGAATGCCGCAGGCGTTGAGGATATGGTCGCTCTGGTGCGCGGTGGACGAGGACTTGGCGGCGTGGTCGTCGCCGGCCAGCACCAGCACCCCGCCGTGCTGCGCGCTGCCGGCGTTGTTGGCGTGCTTGAAGACGTCGCCGCAGCGGTCCACGCCCGGCCCTTTGCCGTACCACATGGAGAACACGCCGTCGTATTTGGCGTCCTTGAACAGGTTGCTTTGCTGGGTGCCCCACACGGCGGTGGCGGCCAGGTCCTCGTTCATCCCGGGATGGAATTTGACGTGGTGCTCGTCGAGGTACTTCTTGGCCTTGATGGCCGTCATGTCGATCGATGTGACGGGCGAACCGCGATAGCCGGTGATGTAGCCGGCGGTGTTGAGGCCCGCCTTGAGGTCGCGTTCGCGCTGCAGCATCGGCAGGCGCACCAGCGCCTGGGTGCCGGTGAGGAAGGCGCGGCCGCGTTCGAGCGTCCATTTGTCGTCGAGCGTGATGTCGTGGTCCGGCAGGCCGGGTTGGTCCGGCTGGCCCAGGATGGTGCTCTTTAGCGGTGCGTTCATCGGTGTCTCCGTGATCGCCGGGTGGACCCGGCGCGCATAGTCTGATTATGCGACTGTTTTATCCTGCAGGACGCCACGCTTGATCTGGTCGAGTTCAATCGACTCGAACAGCGCGCGGAAATTGCCTTCGCCGAAACCCTGGTCGCCCTTGCGCTGGATGATCTCGAAAAAGATCGGGCCGATCACGGTCTGGGTGAAGATTTGCAGCAGCAGTTCGCGCGCGTCCTCGGTGCTGTGGCCGTCGACCAGGATTCTCAGGCGGCGCAGCTCGTCGAGATTCTCGCCGTGGTGCGGCAGGCGCCGGTCGATCAGTTCGTAGTAGGTGTCGATGGTGTCCTGGAAGGCGATGCCGGCGCCGCGCATGCCTTCGATGGCCTGGTAGATGTTGTCGGTGCCGAGCGCGATGTGCTGGATGCCCTCGCCGTGGTAGGCGTCGAGGTATTCGGCGATTTGCGATTTGTCGTCCGACGATTCGTTGATCGGAATGCGGATTTTGCCGCAGGGCGAAGTCATGGCTTTCGACTTGAGGCCGGTGTGCTTGCCTTCGATGTCGAAGTAGCGCACCTCGCGGAAGTTGAACAGGTTCTCGTAGAACTCGGCCCATTCCTTCATGCGGCCGCGATGGACGTTGTGGGTCAGGTGGTCGATGTAGGTCAGGCCATGGCCGGCCGGCTGCGAATCGGTGCCGGGGATGGCGACGAAGTCGACGTCGTAGATGCTGATGTCGCCGATGGCGCCCTTGCGCGCACCGCGCCCGGCGCCCTTGCCGTGCCAGCGGTCGACGAAGTACAGGAGCGAATCGCCGACGCCCTTGATGGCCGGGATGTTGAGTTCCATCGGGCCGGTCTTGTTGTCGAAGCCCCAGGCGCCCAGTTCGAGCGCGCGCTGGTAGGCGAAGGCGGCGTCGTCGACGCGGATGGCGATGGCGCACACCGACTGGCCGTGTTTGCGGGCAAAGCGCTGGGCGAAGGAGTCCGGCTCGGCGTTGATGATGAAGTTGATCTCGCCCTGGCGGTACAAGGTGACGTCCTTGTGGCGGTGGCGCGCGATGGCGCGAAAACCCATCTGCTCGAACAGCGCGCCCATCGCTTTCGGATCGGGCGCGGCGTATTCGACGAACTCGAAACCGTCGGTCCCCATCGGGTTTTCCCAAGGCTGGAATTGCATCTTTGTCTCCTCAAAAGGTGAGACAAGTATAGGCTTTTGACCCCGGCATTAAATTTCAATCGAGCTTGGAGGATGGCCTGACCGCGCTATAATCTTGCGCATAATGCGTGATTCTGGAGGTTTTATGCCAAAGATTGACCTGGATAAAACAGATCGCAAAATCCTCGCGATCTTGCAGGGCGACGGCAGATTGTCCAATCAGGACGTGGCGGACCGCGTCAATCTGTCGCCCTCGCCCTGCCTGCGGCGCATCAAGCGGCTGGAGGAAGCGGGGGTGATCCGGCAGTATGTGGCGCTGCTCGATCCGGCCCAGATCGGGCTCGGGCTGCTGGCGTATGTGAACGTGCGGCTGGAGAAGCACAGCGAGGGGTGGAACAACGCGGCCGGTGCGCGCAAGCCTTCAAGCTCGCCGCACCTCGAATTCGCCGCCTCGGTCGAGGACTGGCCGGAGGTGGTGGCCTGTTACGCGATGACCGGCGAAATGGATTATCTGCTGCGGGTCCATGTCGAGGACATGGACCATTTTTCGCGCTTCATGATGAAGACGCTGCTGAGCCATCCGGCGGTGGCCGATGTGAAGTCGAGCTTCGCCCTGCAGCGCATCAAGGATACTACTGCGCTGCCGCTGGTGTAGGCGCCACCAGCCTGGCGATATCGGGCAGCATGGCGGCAGCCCAGATGCGGTAGCCCTTCTCGGTCAGGTGCAGATAGTCGCCCATGGTCTCTTGCGAGATCGAGCCGTCGGGCTGGAGGAACAGCGGGCCGTAGTTGCGGAAGGTGACGCGCGGTTGGTCGTCGAGCGTGGCGATCATCTTGTCGAGCGCGATGATGCGCGCGCGAACCTCGTCGCTGGCCGATTTACCTTCCGGGAAAACGCCGTTGAGCAGGATGCGCGCGTCCGGATACTGCTTGCGCAGCGCGGCCACGATCAGCTTGATGCCGGCGAAGACCTGCTCGGCCGATTCGCCGCACAGGTTCAGATTATTCACGCCGATCAGCAGCACGACGGCCTTCGGCTTGAGCGGGGCCAGGTGCGGGTCCTGCAGGCGGTACAGCACATTGCCGGTATGGTCGCCGCCGATGCCGAAGTTGGCCGCGCGGTACTTGCCGAAGCTGTCGTCGAACAGCTGGCGCGGCCACATTTCGGTGATCGAGTCGCCGACGAACATGACGTCGATGCCGCCCTTGTCGGCGCGCGCCATTTGATCGGCGTGCATCGACTGCCAGCGGGCGATCGACATCCATGGATAGTCGACCGCGCGCGCGGCCGGTTTGGTGGCGCAATCGGCGGCCTGAACGACCTGGCTCGCCAGCGACAGCGCGAGCACGGACAGGAGAGAGGATACTTTCATCGTTTTGCTTTCAGTTGTTGCAGGGCCGCGTGGCGCGGCACCGGTGTGATACCGGCCCGGCGCCACCCATCGCAGCTGCTTCTACATTGTGCTTACTTCTTTTGCTGCGCCTTGGCGGCGCCGACGCGGTCCTTGCCGTGCAGGTCGAGCACGCGGGCGGGCAGATCGAGCGTCACGCTGGTGGCGGCGCCGTCGGCGGCATCCTGCGCCAGCGAGAGCTTGTATTTGCCGGCCGCGATGCGCCAGGTCTTGGAGGCGCTGTCGTACATGCCGAGCAGGCGCGGTTCGATGTCGAGCGTGACTTCGCGGGTTTCGCCGGGACGCAGCTCGAGCTTGTCGAAGGCGGCCAGGCGCTTGGGCGAATCCCACTTGGCGCCGAGCGGCGCGACGTACACCTGCGGCACGTCCTTGCCGGCCACCGCGCCGGTGTTGGTCACCTTGAAGCGCACCCGCAACTGGCCCTTGTCGTTCTGCGCCGCGAGGCCCGAATAGGCGAAGCTGGTGTAGGACAGGCCATGGCCGAACGGGAACAGCGGCTTGAGGCCTTTCTGATCGAACCACTTGTAGCCGATCGCCGCGCCCTCGTGATAGTTGACGGTGAACTGCAGCTTCTCGTTCTTCGGATCGCCGTCGAGAACGGGGCGCGGCAACTGGCTCAGCGAGGCCGGGAAGGTGGCCGGCAAGTGGCCGGACGGATTGACTTCGCCGAACAGCACGCGGGCGATCGCCTCGCCGCCGCTGGTGCCCGGGTACCAGGCTTGCAGCACGGCGGCGCTCTTGTCGAGCCACGGCATGGCGACGGGGCCGCCGGTCTCCAGCACCACCACGGTGCGCGGATTGGCGGCGGCCACCTGGGCGATGAGGGCGTTCTGGTTGTCGGGCAGGTCGAGCGATTTGGCGTCCTGGGCTTCGCCGATCCACTGGATGGCGAACACCAGCACGACGTCGGCGCCGGCGGCCAGCCTGGCCGCCTGAACGGGGTCTGCGCCGCTGTCGAACTGCACGCTGGCGCCGGGAGCACGCTCCTTGATCGCCTTCATCGGCGAGGATGGGAAGTAGACGACCGGGCCTGGCCAGGTGGCCGGCAGCAAGCCCTTGACGGCCATGCCGCCGACCGGATAAACCTGCGAGGAACCGCCGCCCGAGAGCACGCCGACGTCGGCGTGGCCGCCGATGATGACGATCTTCTTGGCGTCCTTGCGCAGCGGCAGCGCCGAATTGGCGTTCTTGAGCAGCACCAGGCTCTCTTCGGCGCCTTCGCGGCTGATCGCGTTGTGGCTTTTGAAGTCGATGGCACTTTCGGCGGCGAGCGGATAGTCGACCACGCCCTTGTCGAACATCGCGCGCAACACACGGAAGGCCATGTTGTCGAGGCGGGTCTGCGAGACCTGGCCGGTCTTGACCGCTTCGGCCAGCGCGCCGGCGAAGTACGGCGACTTGTCGAACTCGTGGCCGGACTGCTGATCGAGGCCGCTGTTGGCGGCGGCAACGGTGCTGTGGGTGGCGCCCCAGTCGGACATGACGAAGCCCTTGTAGCTCCAGTCCTGCTTGAGCACCTGGTTGAGCAGGTAGTCGTTCTGGCAGGCGTAGTCGCCGTTGACGCGGTTGTACGCGCACATGACCGAACCGGGGTTGGCTTGCTCGATCACCAGCTGCATCGCCAGCAGGTCGGACATGCGGGCGGCGGCGTCGGTGATCTTGACGTCGAGCTCATTGCGGCCGGTTTCCTGGTCGTTCAGGGCGAAGTGCTTGACGGTCGAGATGACGTGGTTCGATTCGATGCCCTTGATGGCGCTGGCGACGATGGTCGAGGCCAGCAGCGGGTCTTCGCCGGCGTATTCGAAATTGCGGCCGTTGCGCGGGTCGCGCTGCAGGTTGACGCCGCCGGCCAGCATGACGTTGAAGCCGGAGGAGCGCGCTTCGGCGCCGATCATGGCGCCGCCGGCATAAGCCAGTTTGGTGTTCCAGGTCGCGGCGGTGGCCAGGCCCGACGGCAGCGCGGTGCGCTCGCGCGGGTTGGGGGTGTTCTGGCTGGCGACGCCGATGCCGGCGTCGGTTTCAAACAGGGCCGGCAGGCCGAGGCGCGGCACCCCGGCGATGTAGCCGGCCGACGCCGGCAGCGCGGCGGGGTTCATCTTCTTTGGGCCCATGTCGCTGCCGAAGTAGCCGAATACCCAGACCAGTTTTTCTTCCTGGGTCATGGCCTTGAGGGCCAGGCTGGCGCGCTGGTCGGCGGGCAGGCTGCGGTCCAGCCAGGGTTTGGCGGTCGGCGCGGCCGGGGTGTCGGCGGCCTGGGCGAGCAGTGGGATGGCGGCGGCGATGGCGAGCGCCAAGCTGTGTAGTTGAAATAAACGCATCGCGTCAGTCTCTCTGTATGAATATGGCAACACCGGATCAATCGCCCGGCTGGGTCTCGGTGTACATATGCGTATGGGAGCCGACCGACAAATGGGACTGCGCGCACGGCTGGAATCAGGAACGACATGTGTAATCCGATTACATCGGCCAACAGGCCTTGGGCGAAGAGTAACACGGTACTGCCGAGATTGGCCATGCCGAACTTGCCGAATGGCTCACGATTACAACGATCCGGACGGAGCGCGCGACAGGGCGGTTCAGCGCCCTAGGAAAACCACTTGGTCACCGCGCGGGTGTTGGCCTTGACGGTGTAGTCGATGGTGGCGATCTGCTCGGCGATCGCCTCTTGCAGCATGCTGGCCGGGTTGGCCGGCGCCAGGCGCAGGAAGGCGTCCGCCTCGCCGAAGTCGCGGCGGATCTCCATGCCGGCCTTTTTGGCGATGTGCATCATGGTCTGGTTCGACGTCAGGCAGTGCATGTACAGGGTGTCAACGTCGCTGTTGCGACAGTGGATGGCGGCGCGCTCGAACATGCGCGAACCGATGCCGCGTCCGCGCGCCGAGCGCGACACCGACAGGCCGAATTCGGCGACCTTCTCCTTGGCGGTCGCCTCGGCGCCGCGCGGGCGATGCTCCTTGGGCGCGAACGCCAGGTGGCCGACCGCGACCAGGCGGAACACGCGGTTGTAGACGCCGTACACGACATCGGTCGAGAAATTGATCTTGTGGACGTAGGCGGCGACCAGTTCGTCGGACAGGGCGCTGCCGAAGCGCAGCTGGCGGTCGGCACGGTCGAGCAGCTGAAAATGGCGCAGCACGCGGCGGCGGTCGCGCTCGGCGAGATGCTTGACGATCACCTGGCGGCGCAAGCGCTTGCGGATAGTGCTGAGCATGGCATCCTCGTTGTGCGGTGCAACATAGCATTCTAGCGCAAGCGCCCGAATGATTGCCGAGCGCGGCTTCTAATGCCGCGCGGCAGCCGGCTGCGGCGCCCACTGCTCCTGCGGGCTGAAAGAGAAGGCGGCCTTGCCGGCCTGCCTGGCCTGGTACATCGCCTGGTCGGCCTCGGCCAGCAGGGCGGCGGCGCCGCGCGCGGTGCCTTCGCGGCCGTGCGCGCTGCTGATGCCGATGCTGGCCGAGATGCGCACCGGGTTGCCGCCGGCCTCGGTGATGGCGGCGATTTCATCGAGCGCGAGCTGGGCCACCCGCATCGCCCCTTCGCGCGAGAGCACTTCTTCGAGCAGGATCACGAATTCGTCGCCGCCCAGGCGCGCCAGCGTGTCTTCGCGGCGCAGGCGCGACTGCACGCGGCGGGCAACCGCCTGCAGCACCAGGTCGCCGGTGCCGTGGCCGTGGGTGTCGTTGACCGCCTTGAAGCCGTCGAGGTCGATGAACATGACCGCCACCGTGGTGCCGCGGCGGCCGGCGCGCACCAGCGCGTGTTCGAGCAGGCGGGTGAGCTGGCGGAAGTTGATGAGCCCGGTCAGGCTGTCGTGGTGGGCCAGCTGGCGCAGGCGTTCGGACTGCGCCTCCAGTTCGGCGGTGCGTTCGGCCACGCGCGCTTCGAGCGTTTCGTTGGCGGCCTGCAGGTCGTGGTTGACCTTGCCGATAATGGCGTAGCTGCGGCGCAGCCGGCGCGCCGCCAGCATCAGCAGGATCAGCAGCAGGCCGGCGTAGGCGAACAGCCAGCTGCGAAAGCGCTGTTTCTGGATCAGCTCGGCGTCGAAGGCGCGGTCGAACAGCACGCTCAACTGGTCGATCGCCGCGGCGCTGCGGGTGTCCTCGATGCGCGCCTCCAGTTCGCTCTCGAGCGGGCGCAGGCGCAGCAGCGCGCGGGCCTGACCCGCGACCTCGTCAATGCTGGCGCGCGCGGCCGGCGAGAAGCCGTCACGCAGCGCCAGCAGCTGGCCGACGGTGGCGTCGATGCGCGCCGCCACCGCCGGGCGCGGCGCCAGGTTGAAGCGCAGGCTGTCGGTGAGCAGACGGCCGAGGGCGGCGTCGAGCCCGAGCACGCTGCGGCGCGGCGCGATGGCGCCCTCGATGCCGTTCAGTTCCGCGCGCAGGTCGGTGATCGCCGGCGGCAGCGCCACCAGCACCTCGCGCAGCGCGGCGTTGACCGGCTTGAACTGCTCGACCAGGCGCAGCTTGGCCTGGAAGGCGTCGGCCATGCGCTGCCAGGCCTGGCTGGCGTCGGGCGAATTGGCCAGCGGCAGCGCCTCGCGCAGCGACTGCTGCAGCGCGCCCAGCTTGACCGGCGGCGCCACCAGGCGGGCGTCGTCGGCGCCGGCGCCGATGTGGGCGCGCAGGATGTTCATGGTCCAGGCGGCGTCGAGCTTTTCGAGTTCGCGCAGGGTCAGGCCGACCCGGTTCTGGGTCTCGAAGTCGAAGGCGGTGGTGCGGTTGAAGAGGAAGCCGAGCAGCAGCACCAGCAGCGCCAGCACCACGCCCATCAGCCAGCGGCGGCCCCTGCTCATCGGACGGCTCCGGCGCCGGCCGGCGCGCCCAACAGTGTGATCGGCATCCTGTCCCCGCTCGGGCGAGCTGTCAAAACCCCAGAATAGCAGTATTTATGGGGATGGGTTTTCTGTCGGGTGCGGGCCGTCGTCGGCGGCTTCGCGCAGCAATGCCTTGACCGCGCTCACGCGCGCGCCGTGCACGGCGGCGGCGATATGGGTGGGTTTGTCGGCATAGCGGCGCGCGACTTCGCCGGCGTCGACGGCGCGCGCGGCGCCCAGCGCGGCGAGCAGGTGCGCGGCCTGCGGAAACGGGCGGTCGCGGAAATCGGCGCCGCCGGCGACGCCGCGGCCACGGAAATCGCACTCGGCCGCCAGCAGCATCTGCTCGAAACGCTGCGGCTTGCGAAAGGCGTCGCAGCGCTCGAACAGGGTCACCAGGGTGTTGGCGCGCAAGGCCTCGGCGCGGCTGACGTTGCCGTGCTCGCGCGCGGTCATCAAGGCCAGGTCGCGGCAGTCGGTCGGCACTTTGAGGCGCTTGCAGAGCCGTTCGATGATTGGCAGGCCGAGCCCCTCGTGGCCGTGGTGGGCCGGCCAGGTCGCGCGCGGTGTGGCGGCCTTGCCAAGGTCGTGCATCAGGGCGGCGAAGCGCACCACCAGCGGGTAGCCGCGCGCGGCGGCGTAGTCGACCACCATCATGATGTGCACGCCGGTATCGACTTCCGGGTGGTGCAGCGGCGGCTGCGGCACGCCCCACAGGGCGTCGAGTTCGGGCATCAGGCGCGCCAGCGCGCCGCAGTCGCGCAGCACCGCCAGCATGCGCGAGGGCGTCGCTTCCATCAGGCCGCGCGAGATCTCTTGCCAGACCCGTTCGGGCACCAGCGCGTCGACCTCGCCCTGCTCGACCATGCTGCGCATCAGCGCCAGCGTCTCGGGGGCGACGCCGAAGTCGGCCAGGCGGGCGGCGAAGCGGGCCAGGCGCAGGATGCGCACCGGGTCCTCGGCAAACGCGCTCGAGACATGGCGGAACACCTTGTCGCGCAGGTCCTGCTGGCCGCCGAAGGGATCGGTCAGCGCGCCGTCTTCGTCGCGCGCGATGGCGTTGATGGTCAGGTCGCGCCGCACCAGGTCGTCCTCAAGCTTGACGTTCGGATCGGTGTGGAACACGAAGCCGTGGTAGCCGGGCGCGGTCTTGCGCTCGGTGCGTGCGAGCGCGTATTCCTCGTGGGTGTCGGGATGCAGGAAGACCGGAAAATCCTTGCCGACCGGGCGGAAGCCCTGCGCCACCATCTGTTCGGGGGTGGCGCCGACCACCACCCAGTCGTGGTCCTGGACCGGCAGGCCAAGCAGGGCGTCGCGCACGGCGCCGCCGACGATGTAGCTTTTCATGGTGGCGGTTATGGTGGCGGGAGTGTCGGCCTCAGGCGCGCTCAATCGGGCAGCTCGTCGTCGTGCAGGCCGGCGCGCTCGGTTTCGGCCAGCGCCTCGCTGACCCAGCGCGCCACGGCGGGATGGGCCTGGATGCGGTCGCAATAGGCTTGCAGCGCCGGCGCCAACGACACGCCGTAAGTGCGAAAGCGCATCACGACCGGCGCAAAGAAGGCGTCGGCAATCGAGAAGTCGCCGAACAGGAACTGGTGGTGGCCGAAGCGCGACAGGCACTCCTCCCAGATTTCGCTGATGCGGCCGATGTCGCCCTGGGCTTCGGGTGTGCGCCCACGGCCAGGCAGGTGGACCCGGATGTTCATGGTCATGGCGGTGCGCAGGCCGGTGAAGCCCGAGTGCATTTCGGCGCTGACCGACCGGGCCATCGCGCGGGCGGCGACGTCCTGCGGCCACAGATGCTTTTCGGGGAACTGCTCGGCCAGGTATTCGCAGATGGCCAGGCTGTCCCAGATCGTCATCTCGCCGGCGATCAGCACCGGCACGCGGCCGGCGGCCGAGTATTCGGCGATGCGGCTGGAGGTGTCGGGCTGGTCGAGCAGCACGCGCACCTCGTTGAAGGGGATGCCGAAGGCGGTCATGGCGACCCACGGACGCATCGACCAGGACGAGTAGTTCTTGTTGCCGATGATGAGGGTCAGGCCGGCCTTCTTGGCGTCGTTGAGGGTTTGCGACAGGGTCGGATCGAGTTCGGTGGTTTGCATGGCGTTGGACGGTGGTGATTGTTGTTGGCGTTGTTGTCGGTGCTGTGGCCGGCGCCGGCTCAGCGGCCGGCGCGCGCGCGCAGTTCGTCGAAGTGGTCGGCGCCGCCCAGGTAGTGCGGCGCGACCGCTTCGAGCGCGGTCAGGCGGATGCCCAGCGCGGCCGCGCTCAGGGCCTGGATGGCGGGGTCGACGACGTTGTCGGCCTTCATGGAGTCGAGATTGTCGCCGCTCATGACCGGGTCGCCCGGCAGCAGTTCGAAGAACATCGCCTGCAGGCGGCCGAGGGCCTCGGGCAGTTCGATGATCGGGCGCGGGTGGTGGGCGTACTCGCCGGCCAGGCGCACCAGTTCACCCAGGGTGTAGATCGACGGCCCGCCGAGCGGGTAGACCTGGTGGCGGGTGGCCGGCAGGCGCAGGGCGTTGGTAAAGGCCTGGGCGACGTCGCCGACGTAGACCGGCTGGAAGCTGGCGCCGGCGCAGGCGAGCGGAATCACCGGCAGGATTTTCTGCATGCGGGCGAAGGTGTTGAGGAAGCTGTCGCCCGGCCCGAACACCACGGAAGGCCGGAAGATGGTGGCGGCGACCGATTCGTCGGCGCGGGCGGCGACTTCGCCGTCGGCCTTCGAGCGCTGGTACATCGAGGGGCCGTCGCGGTCGGCGCCGAGGGCGCTCATGTGCAGGTAGCGCGGCACGCCTTGGGCGGCGCATGCGGCGACGATGCGGCGCGGCAGCTCGACATGGGCGCGGCGGAAGTCTTCGCCGTAGGGCGTGCCCCGGCGCGAGTGCAGCACGCCGACCAGGTTGATGGCGGCGTCGGCGCCCTTGAGCAGGCGGCGCAGGGTGGCGTCGCTGGACAGGTCGGCCTCGACCACTTCGAGGCGCGGCAGGTAGATCAGGTGCTTGGCGCGTTCGGCGCGGCGGGTCGGCACCACCACGCGCACGCCCTGCTCGACCAGGCGCGCGGCCAGGTGGCTGCCGATAAAACCGGAACCGCCAAATACGACTACGGTCACTTCTTTCATGGCTTCTCGCTGTCTAAAAGAGGATGGATGTGGGGCGCGCTTTCGTCATGGCAGCTCGGCCTGGCGCGAGCCGCCCGGGCCGACAGTGCCCAGGCGGGCCTTGAGCGACTGCGGCTTGGCTTCGAACAGCGCGGCGTAATTGGTGGCGTTGGCCAGCACGTTCTTGACGTAGGTGCGGGTCTCGGAATACGGAATCGATTCGGCGAAGATGGCGCCTTCCATGGGGCCGGTGAGCGTGCCGCGCCAGACCCGTGTGCGGCCCGGGCCGGCGTTGTAGGCGGCGGTGGCGAGGGTTTGCGAGCCGTCCACGCTGGTCAGCACCATGTTGAGGTAGTTGGCACCGAGCAGGATGTTGGTGCGCAGGTCGGACAGCATGCTGTGGACGAAATCGGTGAGGCCGATCTTGCGCGCGACGTACTGGCCGGTCGAGGGCATCACCTGCATCAGGCCGGAGGCGCCGACGCCCGACCTGGCGTCGGTGATGAAGCGCGACTCCTGGCGGATCAGGCCATACACCCAGGCGCGGTCGAGGCCGAGGTTTTGCACGGTCGGCTGCAGGATGTCGTTGTGCGGCGAGGGAAAGCGCTGGGTGTAGTCGAACTCGACGCGGGTGCGCTCGGAGGTGTTGACCATGCGGTCGAGGATCTCGTTCTGGCGGGCGAATTCGGCGGCCGCCAGAAGTTCGCGCTCGTTGAACTTGCGCAGCTCCCAGTTCCACTCGCGCGTGCCTTCAAAGCGCAGGCGCAGGCTGAAGAACTTGAGCGCGCGGCGCAGGCCCGGGTTGGCGGCCATCGGCGCGATGTCGAGCGCGGTGAGCGGCGCGGCCGGCGCCGGAATGCTGATCTGCTGGCCGAGTTCTTCCATCGCC
>JBDSTZ010000192.1:0-6946 GCA_039927975.1 Massilia sp.
GGCGCCGAAAGCGGCAGCCAAGGCGGCAGTGCCGAAGCCGGCGCCCAAGAAAGCGGCGGCCGTCAAGGCGGCACCGACAGCGCTAGTGAAAAAAACAGTCCAGCCGGCGCCAAAAGCGGCGGCCGGCAAGAAGGCGGCACCCGCGGCGGCTCCCAAGGCGGCGGCGACAACGCTCAAGGCGGTGGCCACGACAGCGGCCAAGCCGGCCGCGAAAGCGCAGCCCGCGGCAGCATTGAAAAAGACGGTGGAACAGCAGCCCGTCAAGGCAGGTGAAACAGGCGAGCATACCAATGCAGTTGGCGCCGAGTTAGCTGATAAAATGAAAACCTCTGTCGTATCGAAGGTAAGTGAAGTCATGACCAAAACAACTAAACCGGCCCCAGCGCTGAACACCGAAGGCCGTATCATCTCCGAAGATGAAATCCGTGCCATGGGCGAGAAGGACTACATGAATCCGGCGCAGTTGGCGTTCTTCAAGGCGCGCCTGCAGCAGCTTGAAAAAGACCTGCTCAAGAACGCCGGCGAGACCACCGAACACCTGCGCGAAACCGTGCTGGTGCCCGATCCGGCAGACCGCGCCACCATCGAAGAAGAACACGCCCTCGAGCTGCGCACGCGCGACCGCGAGCGCAAGTTGCTCAAGAAGGTGCAGCAATCGATCGCCGCGATCGACGCCGGCGACTACGGCTGGTGCGAAGAGACCGGCGAGCCGATCGGCATTCCGCGCCTGATCGCGCGCCCCACCGCCACCCTGTCGCTCGAAGCGCAGCAACGGCGCGAACTGAAACAAAAACTGTACGGCGACTGATTGACGCGCCGTCGTTTTGGCCAGAAAAGCATGCCGCCCTTCGCCGCATGCTTTTTTGTTATGTTCGCCGACGTGCACGTCGATTCGCACCCATAGGGTAAACTAGCATTTCGCGCGCGCGCCGCCAGGGCAGCGCTTGCCCCCTAAAATCAGGGGGACCGGGCATGTCCGGCCCGTGCTACCGTCTTGGACATCGCAGTAACCGCAGACAGGATTCGACGTGAGTATTTTCTCCATTTTCAAGAGAAAAAACGAGCCGCACGACGGCCACGGCCCCGTCACGGGCGCCGCTCCCGACGAGGGCGGCATCGCGCGGCCCGGCGATTCCGACGCCGAGCGCGCGCGCCAGCGCGAGATCGCCCGCGCCACCGCCGCCAAGATCGACGCCATCGAGTCGGCCATGGCGCACGACATCTTCAACGAACCCGAACCGGCCTGGGGCAAGGGCCGCCCGGCCCGTCCGCCGCGCCCGGCCAACGGCGCGCCGCACGACACCCTGCCGATGCTCGAACTGGCCACCACCGAACTGCTGGCCGACGAACTGCCGCCCGAATCGCCGGTGCAGGCCGAAACCCCGCCGGTGGTCGAGGAAATCGCCATCCTGTACGCCAACGCGCAGATCGAGATCGCCGAGCAGATGCTGCTCGACAGCCTGGCCGACGTCGGCCTGGTCGACCGCCAGGTGTGGTTCATGCTGTTCGACCTGTACCAATCGAGCGGACGCCAGGACGACTTCGACAACATCGCGATCGACTACGCCAGCCGCTTCGAAACCTCGCCGCCGCCGTTCACCGCGCCGGTGGTCGCCAAGGCCGACCAGAAAAACTACGCCGGCGTGACCCCGACCGAGGCGTTCTCCGGCGTGCTCGACGACAGCATCGCGCCGCGCCTGCAGCGCCTGTTGCAGCAGGCTGCGACCAAGGCCGTGTTCCGCCTCGAATTCTCGCGGGTGCAGGATGTCACGCCCGAGGGCTGCGCCCACCTGCTGGCGGCGCTCAAGCAGCTGCGCAAGAGCGGGCGCGAGCTGGTTGTCGCCGGCGCCAGCGAGCTGGCCGAGACGGTCCGCAAGACCATCGAAATCGGCAAGCGCGACGCCAGCGAGGCGCCGTGGCTGCTGCTGCTCGAACTGCTGCAGGTGATGAACCGCGAAAAGGATTTCGAGGAGACGGCGATGGATTACTGCGTCACTTACGAACTGTCGCCACCGTCGTTCGAGATGCAGGCCAACGTCGCCGCCGCCGCCAGCGAGCGGGTGCCCTCGGGCGCCGACCGCTTCATGCTGCCGGCCCTGATCGACGGCGACATCGGCCCCCTGCTCGACGCCATCGAAGCCTACGCCAAGCAATACCAGCCGGTGGTGCTCGATTGCTCGCGCCTGGCGCGGGTCGACTACAGCGCCGCCAGCCAGTTGCAACGGCGCCTCCGCACGCTGGCCGGCGAGGATAAAAAAATCGAACTGCGCGATTTGAACTACCTGGTCGCCGCGCTGTTCAAACTGATGGGTTTTCAGGAAGTGGCGCGGATCTTCCCGCTCAAGTATTCGTAGGCGGCGCGCGGCCCCTCGCGCGCACATTGGCGGCATCGCGCCAGTGCCGGTATCTTGCAATATCGTTCAGCGCCCCCATTGTTGTGGGAGCGATTCACTACGAGGCAGATATGGAACAATTTCACGGCACCACCATCTTGTGCGTGCGGCGCGGTAAGCAGGTCGCCCTCGGCGGCGACGGCCAGGTCACCCTGGGCAACATCGTCATGAAGGGCACGGCCCGCAAAGTGCGCAAGCTTTACCAGGGCAAGGTCCTGTGCGGCTTCGCCGGCGGCACCGCCGACGCCTTCACCCTGCTTGACCGGTTTGAAGGCAAGCTCGAAAAACACCAGGGCAACCTGCTGCGCGCCTCGGTCGAACTGGCCAAGGACTGGCGCACCGACCGCGTGCTGCGCCGGCTCGAGGCGATGCTGCTGGTGGCCGACCATGAATCGACGCTGGTCATCACCGGCAATGGCGACGTGCTCGAACCCGAAGACGGCATCGGCGCGATCGGCTCGGGCGGCATCTACGCGCAGTCGGCCGCCAAGGCCCTGCAGGAAAACACCGAACTGTCGCCGGCCGAAGTGGTCAAGAAGTCGCTCACCATCGCCGGCGAACTGTGCATCTACACCAATCTGTCCCACATCATCGAAACGCTCGACTAACCGGGCCCCATCCAATGAATATGACACCGCTGGAAATCGTTTCCGAACTGGACAAGCACGTGGTCGGCCAGGCCAAGGCCAAGCGCGCGGTCGCCATCGCCCTGCGCAACCGCTGGCGCCGCCAGCAGGTGGCCGAGCCGCTGCGCCACGAAATCACACCGAAGAACATCCTCATGATCGGCCCCACCGGGGTCGGCAAGACCGAGATCGCGCGCCGCCTGGCGCGCCTGGCCGACGCCCCCTTCATCAAGATCGAGGCGACCAAGTTCACCGAGGTGGGCTACGTCGGGCGCGACGTCGACACCATCATCCGCGACCTGATCGACATCGGCATCAAGCAGACCCGCGCGAGCGAAATGAAGAAGGTGCGCCAACGCGCCGAGGACGCCGCCGAGGACCGCGTGATCGACATCCTGGTGCCGCCGGCGCGCGACTTCGGCTTCAACGTGAGCGCGCCGCCGGCCGACAGCAAGGAAGGCGACACCACACGCCAGACCTTCCGCAAGCGCCTGCGCGAGGGATCGCTGGACGACCGCGAAATCGAAATCGAAGTGGCCGAGAGCGCGCCGCAGATGGAGATCATGGCACCACCCGGCATGGAGGAAATGACCGAGCAGATCAAGTCGATGTTCTCGGGGATTGGCGGGGCGCGCAAGAAGTCGCGCAAGATCAAGATCAAGGAAGCGATGAAGCTGTTGATCGACGAGGAAGCGGCCAAGCTGATTAACGAAGACGAGATGAAGCAGAAGGCGATCCAGAACGTCGAGAACAACGGCATCGTGTTCCTCGACGAGATCGACAAGATCGCCTCGCGCTCCGAGCATGGCGGCGCCGACGTCTCGCGCGCCGGCGTGCAGCGCGACCTGCTGCCGCTGGTCGAAGGCACCACCGTCAACACCAAGTACGGCATGATCCGCACCGACCATATCCTGTTCATCGCGTCCGGCGCCTTCCACTTGGCCAAGCCGTCCGATCTGATTCCGGAACTGCAGGGGCGCTTTCCGATCCGGGTCGAACTCGAATCGCTTTCGATCGCCGATTTCGAACGCATCCTCACCAGCACCGACGCCTGCCTGACGATGCAGTACGAAGCGCTGCTGGCGACCGAGGACGTAAAGATCGACTTCGCGCCCGAGGGCATCACGCGCTTGGCCGAGATCGCGTTCTCGGTCAACGAGCGCACCGAGAACATCGGCGCGCGGCGCCTCTACACGGTGATGGAAAAGCTGCTCGAGGAAGTCTCGTTCGACGCCAGCGAACCTGGCGGCAAGGTCGTCACGATCGACGCCGCCTACGTCAATTCGCGCCTCGACAAGCTGGCCGAGGACGAGGATCTGTCGCGCTACGTGCTGTAGGCGCGGGCGGCGGGACGGAGGGGTCGATCATGGCAAACAAGGCATTGGCGACTCGCCAGAAGATGCGGCTCAAACCCGCATCGGTTCCACAACAGCTTGGAAAGCCGCGCAATCCCGTCGCGGTGGCCGCCAAGCTGCGTTCGGCCGGCCCGCACTTGAAGGGGCCGACCGCGCAGCGCCAGGCGGCCAAGCGCGCGCTGGCCAAAACCAAGCTGGAACCGGACGACTAGCGGCGGCTGGCCGCTTGGAAGACGGCGAACTGCGCTGCGTTCGAGCGCGGCTTGTGCGCGCCGTTGGGTTCACAGGCGACTTGGGTCACAGGCGACTTGGCTTACGGACGGCGTCACTCAGGCCACGTCACTTCCGGCGGCTCCACTTGCGCGCGCTCGACTCACATGCGGCTCCAGCCGGGGCCGGGCGGTGGACAGCGCACCGCCGCCGGCCGCGAGCTGTCATGCAGCACGCCGGGCACAAAATTATCCACCCCGCTCGTATAACAAACCGATTTGCCGCCCCTGGTGATGCGCGTGATATGCGCGCCTTCCGCGCCGGTGTAATCGTCCATGATCAGCGTCTGGCTGCGGTCGATGAAGGCGCTGGCAAAGGCGCGTTCGATGCGGGTGTGGGCGGACTTTTCAATTTGGTCGGCCGTGATGGGAGGGAGGCCCGGATACAGCTTGGGGTTCAGCCCACCACCTAAGGGCGCGCCCGCTCGCAGTTGGCGATCGACCCCGCCGGCCATTGCCTTCGCCCGCGCCATCAGCTCGGCGGTGTCCGCTGCGGGCTGCTTGGCTTCCGCTGTGGGGCTTGTAGCGACCGCGGTATCGGCTGGCGGAATCGATGGCAGCGGTGCCACCTCTGCCGGCCTTGCCAAGGTCGCCGGTGCGCTGCTCGCCGCCGCCCGGGTGCGCGGCAGCTTGGCAACCGCGATGGGCGCGACAGGCGCGGTCTTTGGTCGCTGTGCGGGCAGCAGCATGAGTATGGTCATCTTCAGCTCGCCGCGCGGCGTGGCATCCGTCGCGCGGGGCGAGCGGTCCGACAGCATCCACAACAGGCAGAGCCCCGCGTGCACGGCCAGCACCAGGGCCAGCATCGCAGGGCGACGGCGTGCGAACGGGTCGGTCATGGCATGGGCGGACATTCGCATCGGGGATTGAATCGGGCAGGCCGGCAGCGGGCGCCGTATCGGGCGCCCGCGTCAAGGCCAAGCTGGTGGCATGCGTCGATGATGCCGTGTTCAGGAGGCCGACGAACCCTTGGTCCGTCGAGCCATGCGAGCAGTCTGGCCACATCGTCGCGCGACCGCCAGCATCTTGTGCAAAGTACCATTTGGCTGTACATTTGGTACCGCATTTCGCCCCTTCGGCTCGCTATCCACTTTCGCATTATAAGGACATCATGAGTTCACCCGAGCTGTTACTGCAGGTGCTGCGCGCCGAGCTTCGCGCCGCCGGCATCACCTACAAGGCGCTGGCCGAGCGCATCGAGATGAGCGAGTCGAGCGTCAAGCGCATGTTCGGTCAGAAGGACATGGCGCTGTCGCGCCTGGCCCAGATTTGCAAGGCGGCCGGCGTGCCGCTCGAAGACGTGCTGCGCCGCGCGGCCGACTTCAAGCCGCACAGCGACACGCTCACGCTGGCGCAGGAAAAGTCGCTGGTGGCCAATCCGCGATTGCTGCTGGTGGCGATCTGCTGCCTCGGCCATTGGAGCGTTGAACAGGTGATCGAAACGTATCGCCTGAGCGAGCCGGAATGCATCGGCGCGCTGGCCGAACTGGACCGGCTGGGTGTGATTGAATTGAAGCCGCTGAACCGCTACAGCCTGCGGGTGTCGAACGCGTTTCAATGGCTGGCCGACGGACCGGTGCAGCAGTATGTGCGCGAGCATGTGGTGGGCGATTATTTCAGCGGCCGCTTCGACGGGCCTGGGGAGACCTTGATGTGCCTGCCGGCGCGCTTGTCGCAGGCCAGCGCGCACGAGCTGTCGCAAAAGATCCAGCAACTGGCGGCTGAACTGGCGCGCCTGCACCAGCACGACCGGCGGCTGGAAAGCCACGAACGCGACGGCTTCACGCTGCTGCTGGGGTTTCGGTCGTGGGAGTTTTCGGCGTTTACGGCGTTGCGGCGCTAGTCGGTCGCGCTCAAGCTCACACACCTCAGGTTCACCCATGGATGCCTCAACTGGACTCGACTATGTTCGCGGGAAGATCTCGGCCACCGAGTACTGGTCGGCCGTATTTCCTCTTTCCGCTTTCGATGACCTGTGTTGTGGCCATCCAGAGTGGGCAGCACATTTGCGATCTGTCGTTGATTCAGGCTTTTGGAGGCTGCACGCGCTTGATCGCGCCGACTCGTTCTGGCGGAATACAAACCGGCTTGCGACCGTGGGAAAACTGCATGAATTCGCGGCTTACGAAAGTCAGAAGGAGCAGGACAATGTGGACGCCGCCTGGCTTTCAATTGCGATGAGCCTTTTCGGCGGTGCGGATCACTTGGAGCCTGCCCCTTGGAAAATCCTACTTCGGGCAGCTGCTGTCGATGCTCGCTTTCTGATGTGCACTGCTTTTTCGACTTCAGCGTATTGGACCGAT
>JBDSTZ010000193.1:0-2694 GCA_039927975.1 Massilia sp.
GCCCAGCAGGCCGACGTGGTGGTGGTCAACCACCACCTGTTCTTCGCCGACGTCGCCTTGAAGGACACCGGCGTGGCCGAGCTGCTGCCGTCGGCCAACACCATCATCTTCGACGAAGCCCACCAGCTGCCCGACACCGCCACCCTGTTCTTCGGCCAGACGGTGTCGACTTCGCAAGTGCTCGAACTGTGCCGCGACGTGCTGGCCGAGGGCCTCGCCCACGCGCGTGGCGGGCCGGACTGGGCCAAGGTCGTCACCGTGGTCGAGAAGGCCGCGCGCGACCTGCGCCTGGCCTTCCCGCAAGACATCATGCGCCTCTCGCTGGCCCAGATCGCCCCCTCGTCGGATTTCTTCCCGGCCCTGGCGACCCTCAAGGAGCAGCTCGATGGCATGGTCGGCGTATTGGAGGAACAAGCCGCGCGCGCCGAAACGATCGAGCAGTGCCGCGTGCGTGCGGTCGAACTGGGCGCCGCGCTGGAAGGCTGGAAGCCGGACGCCAAGGGCAAGGTGGTCGAGGGTGACCAGGCCGTGCTGTGGGTCGAAGCCTTCTCGTCCTCGCTGCAGTTGCACAAGACCCCGCTGTCGATCGCGCCGATCTTCACCAACCAGCGCGAGGGCACCCCGCGCAGCTGGATCTTCACCTCGGCCACGCTGGCGGTCAAGAACGACTTCAAGCACTTCTCCAACCAGATGGGCCTGACGGGTGAAGCCTCGCAAACCTGGCCGAGCCCGTTCGACTACGAGAAGCAGGGCCTGCTGTACGTGCCGACCGGCTTGCCGGAACCAAATTCGATGGGCTACACCGACGCCGTGGTCGATTGCGCGCTGCCGGTGATCGAGGCGGCCGGCGGACGCACCTTTTTTCTCTGCACCACCAACCGCGCCGTCAAGCTGGTGGCCGAACGCCTGCGCGCCGAATTTTCCGAGCGCGGCCTGAACTTCCCCCTGTTCGTCCAGGGCGAGCGCGGCCGCACCGAACTGCTCGACGCCTTCCGCAGCGCCGGCAACGCCGTGCTGGTGGGCAGCCAAAGTTTCTGGGAAGGCGTCGACGTGCGCGGCGACGCGCTCTCGCTGGTCATCATCGACAAGCTGCCGTTCGCCCCGCCCGACGACCCGGTGCTGGCCGCCCGCATCGACGTCATGGAGCGCCAGGGCATGAACGGCTTCATGCACCACACCCTGCCCGAGGCGATCATCAACCTCAAGCAGGGCGCCGGACGCCTGATCCGCGACGAGACCGACCGCGGCGTGCTGATGATCTGCGACCCGCGCCTTATTTCAAAGTCGTATGGCAAGCGGGTCTGGCAAAGCTTGCCGCCGTTCAAGCGCACCCGCGTCCAGGACGATGTGATCGCATTTTTCAAGACGCCGGCCTCCGAGCCTGGCTGAACCAGCAAAGGACAACAAGATGGCCTCAATGAAGCAGATACTGTGTTTGGGCGCCATCTCCGGCGCGGTCCTGGGCACGCTGCCGGCGTTTGCCGCGCCTGCCGCCGCGCCGATGCCGATGCCGCCGCCGCCCATGCCGGCGGCCCTGCGCGCCGACCTGGCCGCGCCGCCGCCGCTCGCCACGCAAGTCCAGACCCCGGCCGCGCGCCTGGCCGCGCTGGCCGAAACCTATTACGAAGCCCAGGCCCGCTTCGACCCGCTCAGCGCCACCGTCACCGGCGACAACCGCTTCGACGACCTGCTGCCGATGACCATCGTGCCGGCGGTGCGGGCGCGCCAGTTCGCCATGCTGCACGAGGTGCATGACGAACTGATGCGCATCGACCGCAGCAAGCTGGCCGGCACCGATCTGACCACCTTCGATTGCCTGCTGGTCGAGACCAACACCCAGATCGCGTTTGAGCCGTTCAAGGATTACCTGCTGCCGCTCAATCACATGGACAGCGTGCCGGTGGTGGTGGCCAACTACGGCAGCGGCGACGGTTCGCAGCCGATCACCACGGTGGCGCAATACCGCATCTACCTGAAGCGAGTGGCCGCGCTGCCGCAGTGGCTGGCCGCCGCCAGCGCCAATATGCGGGTCGGCATCAAGGAAGGCGTGGTGCTGCCGAAGGCGCTGGTGGTCGCGCTGCTGCCGCAGATCGAGGCGCTGGCCAAGGCCACGCCGGAAAACAGCGCCTTCAGCGCGCCGGTGCGCAGCTTCCCGGAAAGTTTCACCAAGTTCGAGCGGGCCAGCCTGAACACCCAGTACCACGAAACCCTGCGCACGGCGGTGCTGCCGGCGTTGAAAAAATTCGCCACCTTCCTGGCGCAGGAATACCTGCCGGCCGCGCGCAGCACCGCAGGCTGGGGCGGCTTGCCGAACGGCGCCAACTGGTACCGCACCTGGGTCCAGTCGCAAACCACGAGCAGCCTGAACCCGGAGGAAATCCACCGCGTCGGCATGGCCGAGATGACCCGCATCCGCGCCGAGCTGGCCAAGGTCGGCGCCACGCTCGGCTACAAGGGCGAGCCGGCCGGCCTGGCGGGCTGGCTCGACGCCCAGCCGGCCTATCATCCCTTCAAGACCGAGGCCGAGGTGCTGCAAGCCTACCGCGACCTGTACACCCGCATCACGCCGGCGCTGCCATCGCTGTTCGCCACGCTGCCGCGCGCGCCGCTCGAGATCCGTCCCGAGCCGGCGCTGTCGCGCGAGACCGCGTCCGACCATTACACCCTGGCCGCCAGTGACGGTTCGCGTCCCGG